>NZ_JACGAU010000003.1:0-115591 GCF_020137595.1 Campylobacter sp. RM12640 | reverse complement strand
CCGCCTTGTCTTATTTATACAAATTTGCGAGATTTTAAAAATTCGCCCCTTAAATGCCTATGTAATAGGCATTTCAACCTTATTAAGTTTCACTTAAGAAAAGCAATAAACCAACATAAAAAAACAACATTTTCAAAGTAAAATAAAACTAAACTATTTTAAGAATTTTTTAAGTTCAAAGATGTTAAAATTCTAAACATTTATATAAAAAAGAAGTCTGATAAAGATTTATATATTAAATAAGTATTCTAATTATGTTAAAATGGTTGCGAAAGAGGGATTTGAACCCCCGACCTTCGGGTTATGAGCCCGACGAGCTAACCACTGCTCTATTTCGCGATAAATAAAAGTGGATGGGGTAAAGGGATTCGAACCCCTGAATGACAGGACCAAAACCTGTTGCCTTACCGCTTGGCGATACCCCAATGCAAATTAAAAGCGTGATTATATATCAAAAAAATATATTTGTCAAGTAAAATTTTTAAAAAAATAATTTTTACTTATTTTTTTGTATTTCTAAACATTTATATATTATTTTTACATACACTTAATTAAAATAATTATTAAAAGGAAAAATATGTCTTTTGTTAGTATAGAAGAAGGTATAAAAGAATTAAAAAAGGGAAATATGTTGATAATGTTAGATGCTGAAGATAGGGAGAATGAAGGTGATTTGATTTTTCCAGCAGAATTTAGCACACCAGAAAAGGTGAATTTCACATTAACACATGCTAGGGGTGTTGTTTGTGTAGCACTAGATAAAAAAATTGCAGAGCATTTTGAATTACCGCTAATGGTTCCTAAAAATACATCTAATCATGAAACGGCATTTACTATTACGGTAGATATTAAAACGGCAAGTACAGGTGTTAGTTCTAGCGAAAGAGATGCTACTATAAAATTATTTGCAAATAAAAATGCAGTTGCAAGTGATTTTGTAAGACCTGGTCATATTAATCCGTTAATAGCAAAAGATGGCGGTGTATTAGTTAGAACAGGGCATACGGAAGGAACGGTTGATATGTGTAAATTAGCTGGTCTTACTCCTGCTTGTGTAATTTGTGAAATTATGAATCCTGATGGAACAATGGCTAGGCGTGATGATTTAATAGAATTTGGCAAAAAGCACAATATAAAATTAGTAACTATTGAAGACTTAATCAAATATAGATTACAAAATGAAAGCTTAGTATCAAAAATTAGTGAAGAAAAAACCAAATTACTATGTAAAGATGTTAAAAAGATTGTATATAAAGATTTTTTAGGAGATATTCACACTATTTTTGCTTTTGCAGGTAAAAATGAAAAAAGTCTGATTAAGTTTTATAAGAGCTCTAAAGATATTAATATTTTAAATGCTACTAAATTAGAAGAAACTTTAAAATCAATAGATGATTTAAGTAAAGAAGGTGGTATGCTAGTATTTATGGAAGGCTTAAAAAGCGATGATAAAAACTATGGCATAGGAGCACAGATTTTAAAAGATTTAGGCATTAATAAGTTTAAATTTTTAGGCAATCAAGAACAATTTGCAGCCTTAAGTGGCTTTGGCTTAATTATTGAATAATTAAAATATTTAGAATTTGAAATTAAATAATTGATTTCAAATTCTATTTTAAAGCTTATTTATTTAAACCCAAAACCTTGCAGTATTCACAATACACACAGCTAACAGAACGCTTAGCACATACTAAAGGAATATTTCTTTTTTTAGCTTGACTTTTTATTTTTTTCATAGTGTTATGATTTAAAAAACTTGTAAGCATAACAACACAGCCAGTATCTTGTGGAATGCTTTGACGATTTACTCTATTTTCATTTCTAGCATCCCAATGAGTGATTGTTTTTGCACCTAAGTCATGTAAAACTGCTTTAATAGGGGTAATCTCATCTGCACCAATAACCAAAACTGACATAAAACTCTCCTTAAAAATAATTTTGAGTATGATACTCAATTAACCTTTAAAGAAACTGATAATTATTATAAATTTCTAATAATTATATTAACTTACATTTTTATACAATGGTTTTAGGCTTTCATATGCGATATTTATCTCTTCAAATTTTTCTTTTAACACTCTTTTTACTTCTTCACTTTTTTCCGAGTGAAAATCAGGATGATAAACTTTACTTAACTTAAGATATTTATTCCTTACAACATCAAAACTAGCTCCTACTTCCACTCCCAATGTTTTAAAATGTTCTTCTAAAAGCATACAAACATTTAAAAACCTATTGTCTTTTTTCAGCTCATTTTTAATTTCTTTTTTAAATTGCAAATAAGCCAATTCGCTTAGACTAAAGCTTACGCAGTAATTTAAATGCTCGTTACAAGCACATAGTTTATCTAATAAACTTAAGGTATTTTCATCTTTATAAGTGATGATAAATTTAGTTTTTAATATTTTTATATCGTGCTCTTTAAAATAATTAGAAAGATAAATTATTAAATTTTTTTCAAGATTTGAGAAATTTAAAATTATATCTTTTCTCATAAAATCAAGCTTACAATTTATCATTGCTTTTAGGCTATTTACGCTTACTAGATTTAGTTTAAATTTTTTATAATATGCGGTATTTATATTTTGAAGTTGTTCGTTATTATATTTTTTATTCAATATTGATAGTAATTTTAAAAAATATCTTCTTTGTGGAATTTCATTTTCAACATAAAATGATATTAATTTGCTTTTCTTTCCGATATTTTGTGAAAAATTTTTATTAATTATTTCTTTCATTTCTTTAAAAAATGAAAAATCTTGAGTATTTATACTAATTGATTCTAAATTCTGTACAACTTGCATTTATAACCTTTATTAAGTTTTTTATAAATAAGCAATTTGTATTCCAAATATAATTGTAGTGATTTTCAAAAGAACTTTTGCAAAAGGAAATAATATTAATTTTCCTTTTGCAATGTAGAATTTAAATAGCGATTAATACATATACTATTGCTGCAATAATTGTTGGTATTGCATTTCTTTTAGCTAGTTCAATTGGATTAACCTTCGCATAAGTAGCACATATAATAGCAGCTCCTGCAATAGGGCTCATACTTCTTCCAAGTCCAGCTACAGCAGTTACAACAGAGCCAAGGTGCATAGGGTCTAGTCCGATATCTGCTGCTTTTATTGTTACAGCTTGATTAAATGCTATTCCGGCAGCATCTCCGCTACCTGTTATTAAGGCTAGGGCAAAAGTTCCAACAGAACCTATGAAAGTTGCAATATTTGGGTTTGATTTCATAAAATCAATTAATTGTTGAACAAATCCCATGGCTTCAAGCCCTGCAACAAATATCCCCGCACAAATAATGATTCCATATACATGTGAAAATCCTTCACCCATACCAGCACAAAATTTCTTCATAACTTCACCGGCTTTTACATCTTTAAAGCAAGTAATAAATGCTAATAATGAGCCAATAATCATTGCATGACCAATGCCAACTTTTGGAACTTTAAGTGCAAAAGTAGCTTCATACCATTCTTTAAAATGCGAATTGCTAAGAACTAAAAGTATAGCAACAGGAACAATTGGAACTATAGCTTTTATAGGATTGATTTTGAAATCTTTATCATCATTGCTTTCATCTTCAAGAACATAACCTTTATATTCTTTTAAAAGTAAGCCAACAATCATCAATCCAAAAGCACAAATTACAGCACTTACTCCAAAATAAAACGCTTCATAATGAATTACTTCCATTACATTTACTTTACTAACTTCAGCGACTATATTTGTCTGATGATAACCAGGGTTTAAGTTTGCGCTTCCATAAGTTCCTAATAAAACGGTTGAAGCAGCAAGTGCAGGATGAACCCCCATTCTCATAAGTAGCGGGATAATAACCGCACCAACAGCAGCAGAGCAACCAGCAGCAGAAGTTACTGAAATATTAATAAATGCAGTGATTAATACAGCTCCAGGAACTAGAAAAATACCTGCATATTTTAATACTTTTGACAAAGCATGAACTAAATGCTTATCGCAAGTTGTAAGCTTTAAAACATAAGCAAAACCCATAGCAGCAACTATTGGTTCAATAATGTTTGCCTTTTTTATCGCTTTAGTAAAAGCTTCTAGTGCGTCCATTGGAGCACCTGCAATAATACATAAAACAACACCACTTGTAAAAAGAACCATTCTTGATTCGTGGCGTTTAATTAAAAGTGTAATAGTAACAATTACTACTATTAACGCTAGTGCAATTTTAAGAATTGCAAAACTTTCCATATTTTCTCCTTAAATTAAGTAATAAAAATTAAAATTAATTTTCATTTATTCTAACTGAAAGTTGTTAATTTGATATAAATTATAAAAATGATAAAGCAATAATTAAAATATATTTAATATAAATATTAAATACTATTAAAATAATTATTGTAATTGCTCTTCTATAATTTTTTTATATTTTAATAATTCTGTTGTTATTAAATCCTTTTTTTCATCATTTATATGAAATTTCAAGATAGTAACACTAATTGCAGCAAATATTTGTTGGTTTTTATAAATAGGCACAGCAAAACAAGAAAAATCATCATCATATTCTCCATATTCATAAGAATAACCTAGATTTTTACAATACTGAATATTGTCGTATAAATCATTTATATTATTGATTGTTCTTGCAGTATTTTGCTCTAGAATTTGTTTTTTGAAAATACTTTTTAATTCATTTAAATTCTTATCAAATAACAATGCTTTACCAAGAGCAGTTGCGTTAGCATTGGCTACATCTCCAGCTTTTGTCTTTAGAATAATTTTTTCATTACCTTCACTTTTATGTAAATAAATTACTTTTTTACCATTTAAAATCCCTAATTGCACGGCTAATCTTATTTTTTTAGCTAGCTCATCCATATAATAAATTATAATTTTTGTAGATTTCCTTTGTTCTAGTTCTGGATTTAGACAAAAAGATAATTTATAATTTTTATTATCAAAACTTAAATAATCTAATTCACAAAGTGTTTTTAAAATAGGATGAAGAGTTCCCACACTGATTTTACATTCTTTTGAAATTTGTGTTATGTTAAGACCTTCATCACAATTTTTTAAAGTCTCTAAAATTTTAATAACCCTTAAAGTTGGTTGATGTAAAGTATCCAAGATTTTTCCTATTTATGTAAGATATTTTAATATATTAGATATTTCTTAATTATCTCTTAAAATTACAAGTTTTTTAGCTTAGTATTATTATTTAGTTTTTAAAAGAATTTAAACTAATAATATACATTATTGTTTAAATAGGAATATGTTGTATTCCTATTTAAAATGGTCTTATAATCATTGCAGTAATTATACCTATCATTATTATAGTAGGCACTTCGTTATAAGCTCTAAAAAATTTACCACTTTTTTTACAAGTATCGTTTTTTAGTTGTTTAAGGTATCTTAAGCAATCAAAATGATAAATCAGTAGTAGAACAACACACAATAATTTAAGATGAAAATAACCAAGTTTCATCAAGGTTGAATTAGCACTAATCATTAAAATTCCAGTAAGTAGTGTAATTATCATAGAAGGTTGTCCTATAAAATAAAACAATTTATCTTCTTGAATTTTTACAACTTCAACAAATTCTTTTTTATGTGAATGTTCTTGATGATATACATAAAGGCGTGGCAAATAAAACAAAGTCGCCATCCAAGAAATAAACGCTAAGTAATGAAGCCATTTTATCCAATCATAATTGTTAGCTAGAAATTCCATTTTTCTTCCTTTTCTTAAAAATTTCTTTTAAAATTATTATAATAACGCCAAGGTTAATACACACATCAGCAATATTAAAAACAGCGAAGTTAAACCAATAATGCCAAGCTATAAAATCAATAACTCCAGGATATAAAAACCTATCATAAACATTGCTTATGCCCCCAGCTAATATGAATGATAGGGCATAATAATTATCGTTTAGGAATTTTTGTTCTTTAATTAAAAGTATTCCAGCAATTATAAGCAACATTATTTGAATATATTTTAGATATTCTTGTAAAAAACTTAGCATTGAAAAAGCAACCCCATCATTAAAAACTAAATAAAAACTAATAGGGGTAAAATGCCATTCATAACCTGCTAAAAATATATTTTTACTAAGTCTATCTAAGATTATTACAATGGCTATTATAAGACTTGAGATGATAATTTTTTTTCTCATACTAGCACACTTTGAAAGTATTTTATACATTCATTTTCCATATTTTTTAAGGTTTTTTCGTTTTCACATTCAAGTAATATTCTCATTAAATTTTCAGTTCCTGAATATCTAAATAAATAATTCACATTATTTTTATTTAATTTTTCATATAAGTTATCTATGCCTTCTAATTTATCTAAAGGTTTTTTTTCTGTGATTTTTAGGTTTGTTAAGCTTTGTGGAAATAATTTAATTTCGCTAAAAATCTCGCTAGCTTTTTTATTTAATAATAATTTTGCTACTTGAAGTGCTGCTACTATGCCATCACCAGTTTTTGCATAATCGCTAAAAATTATATGTCCGCTTTGCTCTCCACCAAAATTATAATTTTTATCTTGCATTGCATGTAGAATATATTTATCTCCAACATCGGTTGTAATATAAGAAATATCGTGTTTTTTAAGATAATTTAAAAATCCCATATTACTCATTTTACTAATTGCAACACCGCTTAAATTATTATTATCTTTTAAAGCTTTTGCTAAAACCCCTAATAAAATATCTCCATTAATGATTTCTCCGTTTTCATCAACCACAACCAATCTATCAGCATCTCCATCAAAAGCAAACCCAACATCAGCTCTTAATCTTTTTACTTCTTTAGCTAACATATTTGGATGAAGTGCTCCACAATTATCATTAATATTTATTCCATTTGGCTCACAAGCTAATGTTATAACATCAGCTCCTAATTCAGAAAAGACAGCAGGCGCAACCTTGTAAGCCGCTCCATTTGCACAATCTAACACAATTCTAAGGTTTTTTAAGGTTGTATCTTTTGGAAAAGAATTTTTAATATGAACTATATATCTACCTATTACATCATCAATTCTTTTTGCAGAGCCGATTTTATCCTTTATTGCAAGATGCGAATTAATTAAATTATCATCATTAAATATTCTATCTATTTCAAATTCTTCGCTTTCGCTTAATTTAAATCCATTAGCATCAAATACTTTAATACCATTATCATAATAAGGATTATGAGAAGCACTTATCATAATAGCAAAATCACATCTTAAATCTTGACTTAAAAAAGCAACAGCAGGTGTAGGCATAGGGCCAATTTGCAATACATTAAAACCTACTGCATTAAGACCACTAACGATTGCATTTTCTATCATATAACCACTTCTTCTAGTATCTTTTCCAACTATTACTTTTTTTGTTAATGCTTTATTTTTAAAAAAAATTCCAATAGCCATAGCAGCTTTAAGAGCTTTAAAAGCACTTAAATCATTACCTGCAAAACCTCTAATTCCATCTGTTCCAAATATCATTTTTTTGCCTTTCAGTATGATTTTAATTTTGAATTAAGATTATTTTAACAAAACTTTACTAAAATCAGTCTTTTAAAAATTTTTACGAAGGAATTTTTTATGGCAAATCATAAATCATCAGAAAAAAGAGCTAGACAAACAATTAAAAAAACTATTAGAAACAGATTCTATAGAACAAGACTTAAAAACATTACTCGTGCAGTTCGTGAAGCAGCAGCAGCTAATGATAATGAAGCGGCAGCAGCAGCTTTAAAAGTAGCTAATAAAAAAATTCACGAAATGGTAAGCCGTGGTTTTATTAAAAAACAAACAGCTTCAAGAAAAGTAAGTCGTTTAGCACTTTTAGTAAATAAAATTGGTGCATAATTTTTAATGCTAGCAAGCAAACTTGAACCTTTCTTAAAACGCTATGAAGAAATTCAAGCGTTTTTAAGTAATATTGAAAATACTACAGATTTAGCAAAAGTTACAGCCTTATCAAAAGAACAAAAAAGTTTAGAAGATATAGTTGAGGTTGCTAAAAAATATTTAAATACGCTAGATTCAATTGAAGAAAATAAAACTTTATTGCAAGACCCTGATTTAGGTGATTTAGCTAAAGAAGAATTAAAAGAATTAGAAGAATTAAAACCTAAATTAGAAGAAGAAATAAAAATACTTTTATTACCAAAAGACCCAAATGATGATAAGAATATTTTCTTAGAAATTAGAGCTGGAACTGGTGGAGATGAAGCTGCTTTATTTGTCGGAGATTTATTTAAAGCTTATGCAAGATATGCTGAAGATAAAAATTATAAAATAGAAGTAGTTAGTCAAAGTGAAGGCAGTGCAGGTGGATTTAAGGAGATTATTTTATTAATTAAAGGTGATAAAGCTTATTCAAGATTAAAATACGAAGGTGGCACACACAGAGTTCAAAGAGTTCCTGCTACAGAATCTCAAGGCAGAGTTCATACAAGTGCTATAACCGTTGCAGTTATGCCTGAAGTAGAAGATAGTGATATTGAAATAAATCCAAATGATTTAAAAATTGATGTAATGAGAAGTAGTGGTCATGGTGGTCAGAGTGTAAATACTACTGATTCTGCAGTTAGAATTACGCATATTCCAACAGGTTTAGTTGTTGTTAATCAAGATGGTAAAAGTCAGCATAAAAATAAAGAAAGTGCTTTAAAAGTTTTAAAAGCAAGACTTTATGAAATGCAAGAGCAAGAAAGATTAGCAAAAGAGCGAGAGAGTAGAAAATCTCAAGTTGGAAGTGGAGATAGAAGTGAAAGAATTAGAACTTATAATTATCCACAAAATAGAATAAGTGATCACAGAATAAATCTTACTTTACATAGATTAGACATAATTATGCAAGATGGTTTGTTAGATGAAATCATTGAGCCACTAATAGCTCACTATCAATCAGAGGCTTTAAACGAAGCTAATTTATGAAAAAAATAATTTTAAGCATACTTGTTGTTGTATTAACAACTAGTGTGTTTTTGTATGATAATTATCAACAAGAACAAAGAAATATAATCAAGCAAAAACAAGAAATAGATTATCTAGTAAAATTACTTGAAAAATTATATATAGCAGCTAAGGTGGAATGTTCAAGTTATACTGAATGTTTTATAGAAAATGGAGTTTTTAAATATTTTAAATTCTCTAATATTTATATTAAAAACAGAGTTGCATTTTATAATTTTTTACAATTACTTGAAAAGGATTTTAAAGATTTAAAATACTCTTTTATAGAAAAGAATAATTTAGAATATTATTTTGATAAAAATAAATATTATTTTGATGATACTAGCTTGTTTAATATGAGTTCAGAATTTGAATTTAATGTTGATAATCTGAAGTTTAATGACAATGTAAAAGATGATTTAGCATTTTTATCTTGGTATTTAAATAAAACTGCTTATAAATCTATTCTTGATATGTTAAATGATATTAGTATAGATTTTAGAGTAAAATATAGTGTTGTAAATAACGCAATTGATTATTCTAAAATAGCGACTAATTTACAAATCAATCTTTCAAATACAAGTAAAATTAGTTTTAAAATAAGAAATAAAAAAATTGAGTTTAAGATTGAAAATTTTGATTTAATTAAAATTATTTTTATAGAATTTAAAGAAATCATAAAACCATTTTTAAAAAATAATGAAAATATTATATTTTTTGAAAGTTTATTTACTCATTATGATGAAATAATTAACCCTAAAATTAAATCAGTAACTTTTTTGATTGACAATATTTACAATACTAAAAATGTCCTATTTTCTAGCACTTACAAACTTGAATCAAATTAACATTTATTTATAAGCTTTGAGTAAAATTGAAACACAAATTCTATAAAAAAGGAAAAAATTATGGCAAAAGTTATGAAAACAATGGATGGTAACGAAGCCGCTGCATATGCTGCCTATGCGTTCACAGAAGTCGCAGGAATTTATCCTATTACTCCAAGTTCACCTATGGCTGATTATACAGATATTTGGGCTTCTCAAGGAAAGAAAAATATTTTTGGAATGCCTGTAAAAATTGTTGAAATGCAAAGTGAAGCAGGTGCTGCTGGTAGCGTTCATGGTTCGTTACAAGCTGGTGCATTAACTACAACTTATACAGCTTCTCAAGGTTTATTACTTAAAATTCCAAATATGTATAAAATCGCAGGTCAAATGCTTCCTGGTGTTATACATGTTGCTGCTCGTGCAATTGCTGCTCAAGCTTTATCAATTTTTGGTGATCATCAAGATATTTACGCAGCTCGTCAAACAGGTTTTGCAATGCTATGCTCAAATAGCGTTCAGCAAGCTATGGATTTAGCTGGTGTTGCTCATCTTAGTGCTATTAAAGGAAGAGTTCCATTTATGCATTTCTTTGATGGATTTAGAACATCTCATGAAATTCAAAAAATTGAAGTAATGGACTATGAAGTATTTAAAAGATTAATTGATATGGATGCAGTTCAAGCATTCCGTGATACCTGTTTAAATCCTGAACATCCAAAAACTCGTGGAACAGCGCAAAACGATGATATATATTTTCAAACTCGTGAGTTAGCTAATAAATTTTATGATGCTTTACCTGATGTAGTAGCTGATTATATGAAAGAGATTTCAAAAGTTACAGGTAGAACTTATAAACCATTTGTATATTATGGTGCTGCTGATGCTACTCGTGTAATTGTTGCTATGGGTAGTGTAAATGAAGCTTTAACTGAAGTGGTTGATTATCTAAACAAAAAAGGCGAAAAAGTTGGTGTTATGATGGTTCATTTATATAGACCATTTAGCTTAAAATATTTCTTTGAAGAAATGCCAAAATCAGTTAAAAAGATTGCAGTTTTAGACAGAACAAAAGAACCAGGTAGTATAGGCGAGCCTTTATATCTTGATATAAAAGCTGCATATTATGATAAAGAAAATGCGCCTTTAATTGTAGGTGGTAGATATGGTCTTAGTTCAAAAGATGTTGACCCTGCACAATTACTTGCGGTATATGAGAATTTAAATCAAGAAAAACCAAAAAATAATTTTACAATTGGAATTAATGATGATGTAACTCATCTTTCATTACCACTAGGCAAAAAGATTTCATTAGGAGATGAAAGCACAACTGAATGTTTATTTTACGGACTTGGTGCTGATGGAACGGTAGGTGCAAATAAAAACTCAATTAAAATTATTGGAGATAAAACTGATTTATATGCACAAGCATATTTTGCTTATGATAGTAAAAAATCAGGTGGATATACAAGAAGCCATTTAAGATTTTCTAAAAAGCCAATAACTTCAACTTATTTAGTAAGCACCCCACATTTTATTGCTTGTAGTGTTGCTGCATATTTAGATATTTATGATGTTTTAGCAGGTATTAGAGAAAACGGAACTTTCTTACTAAACTCAATTTGGGACGAACAAACTACAATTGAAAAAATTCCTAATAAAGTTAAAAAAGTTCTAGCTGAAAAAAATGTGAATTTTTATATCATAAATGCTACAAAACTTGCTCGTGATATAGGACTAGGTAATAGAACAAATACAATTATGCAAAGTGCATTCTTTAAATTAGCAAAAATTATTGATTATGAAGATGCTCAAAAATATATGAAAGAATTTGCATATAAAAGCTATGTTAAAAAGGGCGAAGCAGTAGTTGAGATGAACTATAAAGCTATTGATATTGGAGCACAAGGTTTAGTAAAAGTTACTGTTGATCCAGCTTGGGCTAATTTAGTAATAGATGAGAAAAAAGCTGATGATAAATACATAGGAACTGCTTTTGTTGAAAATATAGTTAAACCTATGAACGCTGCAAAAGGTGATGATTTACCAGTGTCAGCATTTATTGGATATGAAGATGGTAGTTTTGAGCATGGAACTACACAATATGAAAAGCGTGGTGTTGGTGTTATGGTTCCTAAATGGATTGAAGCAAATTGTATTCAATGTAACCAATGTGCATCAGTTTGCCCACATGCAGTAATACGCCCATTCTTAATTAATGATGAAGAAATGGCAAATGCTCCAGCAGGCGTGAAAGAGCATTCAATTGATGCTAAAGGTGTAAAAGGCGAAAGTCTTAAATTTAAAATTCAAGTTTCAACATTAGATTGTACAGGTTGTGAGTTATGTGTAACTGAATGTCCAAGTAAAGAAAAATCACTTGTTATGGTTCCACTTGAAGAAGAGCTAGAAAAAGGCGAACAAGATAATGCTGATTACTTATTCCATAAAGTTACTTATAAAGATAATTTTATAGCAAAAGATACTACAAAAGGTGCTCAATTTGCACAACCATTATTTGAATTCCACGGAGCATGTCCAGGTTGTGGTGAAACTCCATATATTACATTAGTTACTAGAATGTTTGGTGAGAGAATGATGATTGCTAACGCAACAGGTTGTAGCTCAATTTATGGTGGTTCAGCACCTTCTACTCCATATCGCAAAAATGATAAAGGTTTTGGACCTGCTTGGGGCAACTCATTATTTGAAGATAATGCTGAGTTTGGTATGGGTATGAGAGTTGCTACCGAGACAATTCGCCATAGAATTGAAGATATTATGATTAATACGAAAGATAAAGCTCCAAATGCAATTGCAGCTCTTTATGGCGAATGGTTGGCTAATAAGAAAAATGCTGATATAACAGCAGATGTTAGAGATAGACTAATTCCATTATTAGAACAACACGCAGAGCTTGAAGGCGCTAAAGAAATTTTAGGTCTAAAAAGCTATGTAGCTAAAAAATCTCAATGGATTTTTGGTGGTGATGGCTGGGCTTATGATATTGGTTATGGTGGGCTTGACCATGTTTTAGCTAGTGGAGAAGATGTGAATGTATTGGTAATGGATACTGAAGTTTATTCAAATACAGGCGGACAAGCTTCAAAATCAACTAGAACAGGTGCAGTAGCACAATTTGCTGCAAGTGGTAAGCCAAGTCAGAAAAAAGACTTAGGACAAATTGCTATGACTTATGGAAATATTTTCGTAGCTCAAGTAAATTCAAATGCAAATTATGCTCATTTTATTAAAGCACTAATCGCAGCAGAAGCTTACGATGGACCAAGCTTAATTATTTGCTATAGCCCTTGTATAGCTCACGGAATTAAAGGTGGAATGGGTGCTAGTGGTGATCACGCAGAAATCGCAACTAAGTGTGGTTATTGGCCAATTTACACATTTGATCCAAGATTAGAAGCAGAGGGTAAAAATCCATTAAAAATTGCTTCAAAAGAACCTGATTGGAATTTATATGAAGAGTTCTTAATGGCAGAAGTTCGTTATAACTCACTAAAAAAAGGAAATCCAAAAGAAGCAGCAGAACTATATGCTCGCAACAAAGCAGATGCACAAAGACGCTATAGACAATTAAAGCGTTTAGCAGCAGCTGATTATAGCGTTTCTGAATAATCTCAAGCCCTTTTTAGGGCTTGATTATTTTATTACTCAAATAGAATTTAAAACACTAATATAATTTTTTTATAACTATTGAATTATTAATCATATTAATCTTTTTATGAAGAAATAAGAAACATTATTGACGCTTATAAAAGCATTAAAACACTTTCATAGTTTTATACTCAAAAATTAAAATTATTTTTTAAGAATATATAAAAATATCATCTAATTATTATAAATTAAAGTAATTACTTAAATGGTGTTAATTTGCCTATTTAAAGCTTAATAGTATATATTCAAAATTAGCGTAAATAAAGGCAAATTAAATATTTAAAATATTAGTAAATTTATACTATAGATTTATAAGCAATGTGAAAAATTATTAATTATTAAAATACTAAAAAAGAAACTTTTTATAAGTTTATTGCTAATAAATATTGATGATATTTTATTTTTTATATTAATTTTATTACAAATTCTCTAATTCAAAATACCATAAAATCGTGATTTTTTATATATTATAATTTTTATCTTATGAGATTATAAAAAAAATAATATTTGACTTATAATGTAATTTAGAATAATATTTTGCTATTAATTTTTTATTTTAAGAAAAAAATAAAGATTAATACCAAAATTCTTATTTAAAGGAGTTTTATATGAATGAAGAAAAATTCAATAGGCGAGATTTCATAAAATCAGCTACTTTTGGTGTTGGTGCAGTAGCAGCTAGCACAAGCCCTGTATCAATTATGGCAAGTGAGCTTAAAAAAAGTGGTAAAAATACCTCACTACCAAGCGTAGATGTTTTAGTTATCGGCTCTGGTGGTGCTGGTCTTAGAGCTGCTGTTGCGGTTAGAAAAAATCATCCAAATTTAAATGTTGTAGTAGTTAATAAAGGTATGCCATCACGAAATGCAACCTGTATGGCTGAAGGTGGGATTAATGGTGTGATTGATTTTGAAAATGGTGACTCAAACAAATTACACGCGTATGATACTGTTAAAGGTAGTGATTTTTTAGGCGATCAAGATGTAATTATTAAATTTGCCGAAAAAGCAACTGAAGCAATTCACGAACTTGATTATGCAGGAATGCCTTTTAATAGACAAAAAGATAAAACGGTTGCAAGGCGTTTTGCTGGTGGTGCAAAATATGAACGCTGTAATTATGCAGCCGATAAAACAGGCTCTATTATGATGCACACCTGTCTTGATGAAGCTATTACAAATGGTGTTAATTTCTTGCTTGACCATTACTTACTTGATATTGCGATTGATAATAATGAGTGCGAAGGTGTAGTTCTTTTAAATATGCAAACAGGAGATGTAGTGCCTGTATTAGCAAAATCAGTGGTTCTAGCAACAGGTGGTTATACTCGTGTGTTCTATAACCGCACTTCAACACCATTTAATGCTAGTGGAGATGGAATTGCTGCAGCACTTAGAGCTGGACTTGCGTTTAAAGACCCTGAAATGCTTCAATTTCACCCAACAGGAGTTAGAAATGGTGGTGCATTAATTACTGAAGCGGCAAGAGGTCTTGGTGGAAAATTAATTAATAATAAAGGCGAACGCTTTATGAGTAAATACTCAAATCGTCTTGAGCTTGCTCCAAGAGATATTGTTTCTCGTTCAATTGAAAGTGAAATTCGTTTGGGCAATGGATTTGGAGAAGGAATGGGCTCTTATGTTCTTTTAGATGTTACACATTTAGGTGAAGAACAAATTATGAATGAATTACCACAAATTCGTCATATTGGACTTTTATTTGAAGGTATAGATTTAGTAAAAGAACCAATTAAAATTCGTCCAACAGCACACTATTCAATGGGTGGTATAGAAATTGCAAAATTTGATGATATGAGTACTCATTTAGCAGGACTTTTTGCTGCAGGTGAGACAAGTTGTGCTTCAATTCACGGAGCAAATCGTCTAGGTGGAAATAGCTTAGCTGATGCGGCAGTTACAGGTAAACTTGCAGGTGAGGGTGCAGGTGAGTATGCAAGTAAAAGACAAAATTATGGCTCTGGCAAACACGCTGAAGAATTAGCTCAAAAATGGAGAATTAAGCTAAAAGATATAACAAGTGGTAATTCAAAACCTAACGAGCTTTATGGTTTAAGAGAAGAATTTGGACAATATAACTGGGATAATATGGGAATTTATAGAACAGGAGAAAAGCTTGAAAAACATATAAAAATCCTAGATGAGATTTGGGCTAAATATAATAATCTTAAAATTTCAAATCCAAATATGTTCTATAACACCGCTTTAATTGAGTATTTAGAATTTGGAAATCTCATTCTTTTAGCAAGATGTGCTTGTCTTGGTGCATTAAACAGAAAAGAAAGCCGTGGGGCTCATACTAGAGAAGATTATCCAACAAGAGATGATGAGAATTTCTTAAAACATAGCCTTGTTACTTTAAAAGATGACAAATTAAGCCTTAGTTATAAAGATGTAGTTATTACAGAATTTAAACCTGAAGAAAGGAAATACTAATGAAAATTTTAATTGACCGCTTTAATGGAGTTGATAAATTTGTTCAAGCATATGATTTAAGTATAGATGAAGTAAAGGGAAAAACGCTTTTAGCCTTATTACAACATATAAAACGTACTCAAGATATTTCACTAAATTTTACTTCGGCTTGTCGTA
This sequence comes from Campylobacter sp. RM12640, assembly GCF_020137595.1. Lineage (NCBI taxonomy): Bacteria > Pseudomonadati > Campylobacterota > Epsilonproteobacteria > Campylobacterales > Campylobacteraceae > Campylobacter > Campylobacter sp. RM12640. The sequence continues at coordinate 99,545 of NZ_JACGAU010000003.1, read as the reverse complement.
TGGCGATTTGTGGTGCTTGTGGTGTGCGTGTGAATGGGCATTCATACCTTGCTTGTGATACTAAAATGGATGATTTATTAAAAGAATATGACAATCCTGAAAGCTTAAAAATCTCTCCTTTGGCAAATTTTAAAGTTCTTTCGGATTTAGTTGTAGATTGGGAGCCAAGTATTGAGAATTTAAGAAAAATAAAACCAACTATAACACCAAAAGAAGCATTTTCTGATAAAAAAGGTTGCGTGCAAACTCAAGCTGAAGTTGATGCTATTAAAAAACAATGGGATTGTATTTTATGTGGTTGTTGTGCTAGTGAATGTAATAAACTTGAAGCTGATTCAAGTGATTATATGGAACCATTTGTATTTACTCATGCATTTCGTGCTGCTTATGATTCACGCTCAAAAGATGCTTTAAAACACTTAAAACCATCTATTGCAAATGGTCTTTGGATGTGCGTTCATTGTCAAGAGTGTGCCGACCGCTGTCCTAAAGGAATTAGTGCTGCTGATGATATAGCAATGCTAAGAGTAATGGCTATGAAAAAAGGCTTAAAAGATGGCACAGGACCAGCTCACGCAGAAGCATTCTTAAAAGACTTAGAAGATACAGGTAGATTAAATGAGATTTATTTAGCACTTCGCTCTGAAGGTGTTTTAGCAAATACTACAAAAATAGATATTGCATACAATCTAATGAAAGCAGGTAAGATGAATCCATTACATATTTTTGGTGATGAAGAAATTGAAGGTCATGAAGATTTAGTAAAAATGATTGAAGCAGCTAGAGCTGCTAATAAGGAGTAAGTTATGCAACAAAAAGATTTCGCTTTTTTCCCTGGCTGTGTTTTAAGTCAAGCAGCTAAAGAATCAAAAATGTCATTAGAAGCAATAGCTCCAATACTAGGTATAACTTTACATGAGATTAAGGGTTGGAGTTGCTGTGGTGCATCTCAAGCACAAGATGTAGACCCAATAGCAGCACTTGTAGCAAATGCTAGAAATATAGCATTAGCTGAGAATATGAATATGCCAATGCTAACAACCTGTAGCACTTGTATGCTAACTTTAACTCGTGCAAAAACTGCTTTAGATAAAGGTGCAAAAGACCGCATAAATGAATATTTAGCAAAAGGTAATATGAAATATCAAGGAAATAATGAAATAACAAGCCTTTTATGGATTTTGTATGAGAATTTAGATACCTTAAAATCAAAAGTTGTTAAGCCACTTTCAAATCTAAAAGTAGCTTTATTTTATGGTTGTCATAGTATTCGCCCTGAAAAATCATATAACGCAAAAGAAAGTTCAACTAATCCAAAAAGCTTTGAAGCTGTAGTTAGTGCGCTCGGTGCGACAATAGTTCCGTTTGAAAAACGCTTAGATTGCTGTGGTTTTCACGCTAGTTATCCAGCAGTAAAATCGGTGCAAAAAATGTCATCTCAAATTGTTGGTAGTGCTGATAAAAATGGTGCTGATTGCGTTGTTACACCTTGTCCGCTTTGCCAAATGCAGCTTGATATTTACCAAGAACGCTATCAAGATGCAATGGGTTCTGAAATTAGAAAGCCAATAATTCATCTTTCTCAATTAGTAGGATTAGCACTTGGTCTTAGCAACGAGCAATTAGGACTTGATTTAAATATAATTGATGCTACAAAATTAGCATAATTTTAGGGGCTAAGCCCCTAATTCTTTTGCCATTTTTATAAACTCAAGCTCTAAATGTGAGAGTTTTTTATCTTTTTTATAAGCTATAACTAATGTTTTAATTAAATTATTATCTTTTATATTGAATAATTTTATTTTATCTTTTTTATCATCTTTTATTAATTCGCTAATAGTAAAAGTAGCACCAACACCACTTGCTACTATTGAATTTGCAATATCAAAAGTCTCAGTTTCGCATAAAATTTTAGGAATAAATTCATTGTTTTTAAACATTAAATCAATATCTAATCTACTTCTTTGAGAAGATTTTGGCAGAATAAATTTCTCATTTTTTAGTTCTTTGATTGATATTTCTGGCAATTCTTTATTTTTATATTTTAAAGATAATTCGTGTAAAGATGGCAGTGCTAGAAAAACATTGCTGCTTTTTATTATTTCATATTTTAAATATTTTATATCAAGTGGTAAAACTAGCATTCCAAGGTCAATTTCATCATCATAAATCATTTGTTTGATTTTAAGCGTTGAAAAGATTTGAGAAATTTTAATATCAGCATCACTAAAACGCTTGCAAAATTGTGGTAAGAGATTTGGAATCATATTATAGCCATTTTGTAAGAATGCTATACGAATTTTGCCAGTTTTGGCATTGTTTAGTGCTGAAATTTCAGTATCAAGCTCTGCTATCATATCTTTTATTAGATTTGCTTTTTTTAAATATATTTCTCCTGCTTCGGTTAAAGATATTGGATTTGTGCTTCTATTAAAAAGCGTGGTTTTTAGCTCATTTTCTAATGCAAAAATACTTTGAGATAATGATGGTTGCGGTATTTTAAGCTCATTTGCAGCCTTTGTAAAGCTTTGTAATTTTGCTACTTTTAAAAATAGTTGCATATGTCTAAAATTCATCTTTTATCCTAATTTAAATTCTTTATTTTTCATATAAATATTTTATATGTTATTTGGTAATAAAATAAAAAATAGCTTTATAAAATTTTTTACTTTTAAAATTTAAATAGACAATATTTATTATAAGATTTTAAAACAAAGTAAAAATGATTATTCTAGCGTGGGTAATACCTGAATATAAGTAAAATAGCAAAAATAATATGCTAAATAATATTGACATTACAACAAATTCTGCTTTAGATTAATATATCTTGTAAGAATATTGTAAAGCAAATTGAAGCTGTATTTTATGGTTTTCATATTATATAAATTTATATAATTTTTAAAGATGAATTATTTAGTAAAGCAATTGTTTTAAATTCTTATTTTGTAAAAATCAAAATAAGAATTTAAATAAGCATTATAAACCTAATTGAATTTCTTTAGAATATAAATATCCTAAATGATTGGTGTTATTTAAGGTTATTATTTTTGCTAAATCATTAGATATTTCAAGGACATTAATACAGGTATTATCTTGAGTAATATTCCAAAATGAACTAAGTGGTGCATTTAATAAATGAGAAATGATTACCTTATTTACTGCATCGTGAGCGAAAACTGCAATTGTTTTTCCATCATATTTTGTAATATAATCGTTTATTGCAAGTTTTACTCTATTTAAAATATCTTTTAAGCTTTCTCCATTAGGCATTTTTACTAAATGTGGGGTTTGCTTCCATTTTTTTAATAAATCTTGTTCTATTTCACTTGATAATCTACCTTCCCAAGTTCCGTGATTTATCTCTAATAATCTTTCATCTTTTAAAACTTCTTTATTGTGAAATTTAGCACTTTCACAAGCTGTTTCATAAGCTCTTTTTAAAGGACTTGCTATAAAAAAATCAATTTGTATATTTTTTAAAGCAAGGGCTAATTTCTTAGCTTGCTCCTTGCCTAAATCACTTAAATCAGTATCAATTTGACCTTGATATCTACCTTCTTTATTCCAATTAGTTTGCCCGTGTCTAAGTAGTATTAGATTAATCATCGCAAATCTCACTGCAATCAATTATCTTAACTCCATGAACTCCAGCTAATTCACAAAGTTTTTTATAATCTGTTTTTAATGGCTTTTTATTAATACTAATTGCCATTATGTTTTCACCACTTGTATTTGTTTTGCTAACTTGCATACTTAAAATATTGATTCCTGCTTCGCCTAAAATAGTTCCAATTTGTCCTATCATACCAGGCACATTATCGTGTGGCACTAACAATAATACTCCACTTGGTTCAAATTTAATATCATATTCATCAATACCACTAACATAAGCACTCTTATCGCTCATTAAAGCTCCTCTTATTTCGTGCTCACCTAATTCGCTTACTATTTTTACTTTTATTTGATTATTTACTTCATCACTTTTTTGCTCAATTAAGCTTATTCCTCTATTTTGAGCTAGAATTGGTGCATTAACCATATTTACTTTTTCTTGCAATATAGAATTTAATAATCCACATAACATTACTTGGCTTAAAGCTCTAGTATCAAGTTCTTTAAAGGCATTTGAATATTCAATGAAAACTTGTTTAATTGCTGAATTACTAACTTCACATGCAATAAATCCTAATGCTTTTACTAGATTAAAATAAGGCTTAATTTTATTTAGCATTTCAGGACTAACTGGCACAGCATTTAAAGCACTAGCAACCATTTGACCATTTAACGCTTCTTTAATAGCAATTGCTACATCAACTGCAACTCCTTCTTGAGCTTCTATTGTAGATGCACCTAAATGCGGTGTTAAAACCACATTTTTTAAAGTTGTAATTTCGTGGTTTCCTAATGGCTCATTAGCAAAAACATCAAGAGCAGCTCCTGCAATATCTCCATTTTTTAAAGCATTTGTTAAATCATCAAGATTAATACATTCACCCCTTGCTGCATTTATAATTCTTACACCTTTTTTCATTTTAGCTATGCTATTTTTATTTATCATTTCTTTTGTTTCATCTGTTAATGGAAGGTGTAATGTAATAAAATCAGCTTCAGCATAAACTTCATCTAATTCACATTTTTTAACTTGTAAATGAATAGCTCTTTCGTTGCTAAGATATGGATCATACGCAATTACTTTCATACCAAATGCTTGTGCTCTACTAGCAACACCAGCACCAATTCTGCCTAAACCTAAAACCCCTAAAGTTTTATCTTTTAATTCAAGTCCTAAAAAGCTTTTTCTATCCCAAATACCATTTACAACGCTAGCATGTGCGTTAGGTATCATTCTAGCAAGGCTTAACATTAGTGCAAAAGTATGTTCTGTAGCTGCGTTTGTATTACCATTTGGTGCATTTACTACTATTATTCCTTTTTTTGTAGCTGCTTTTATATCTATATTATCAACACCAACTCCAGCTCTACCAATTACTTTTAATCTATGAGCGTGTTCTAATACTTTTTCTGTAATTTTTGTAGCACTTCTTAAAATAACTGCATCATAATCACCAATTATTTTTAGCAATTCTTCTTCGCTAATTTTAGGATATTCACTTACTTTGCAATCTTTTTCTAAAATTTTAGTAGCTAAATCGCTAACTCCATCTAAAACTAAAATCTTGTTCATCTACTCTCCTTTAAATAAAAGCTTTATTCTAGCAATTATTTTAAAGGATTGATTAATTAATTTGTTTTAAGTCGGTATTTTTAATATCTTAATTCAAATTCTTTAGAATTTCTTGAGTATAAATAGCATCATCAACACTTGCTAAAAGCCCTAAATCATTTGTCTTGATATAATTAATAAACTCATCTTGCTCTTTTGCTAAGCTTGAATGAGCTTGAAGTGTTATTGTAGTTTCATCTTTAATTAATTTTGAGTTTAAAAAGTCTAATTCATAGCTTGATACATTTGTATTTATAAAGGCTTTTCTAATCCTGCTATTAAATTCCCAAGAAGCTAAAATATCAAGATTATTAGAATTTAGCTTAATTTGCGTGCAAGGATTATTTGTGCGATTTATTTTAAAACTAGCCTTTATCCCAAAGAAATTTGCTAAATCCAAATCATGCACACAAAGGTCTAAATCAACCCCAACATCACTAATTCTAGCTGGTTTTTTAGATGCTCTTATAAAACTTGCATATTTTATTTCTTCGTTTTTGATATGTTTTAAAAACTCAAGGCTTACAGGATTAAATCTCTCACAAAAGCCAACTGCTACATTTACTCCACTATTTTTAATAGCTAAAGCTTCATCAAGGCTAAATGATAATGGTTTTTCTATTAGAATAAAATTGATTTTATCTTTAATCTTAGAAAATACTTCATAATGATATTTAGTCGGAACAACTATTATCGCTCCATCAATATCATTTTTTAACAATTCATCTAAATTAGAAAAATACTTATTATCATCAATCCAATCAGGCTTAATTAAATCAAAGCAATATAAATTTATATCCTTTTTACAAAGTTCGGTGTAGTGGTTTTTACCCATTACACCAAGACCTATTAATGCTATATTCATTAAAAGCCTTCTTTATCTAAAGTATTATTTAATTCATTTAAAAGTGCGATTTTTTCCCATTGAGTATTCATATCAATTTCATTGCCTTCTTCTGTAGAGCTAAAACCACATTGAGTGCTAAACTCAATTTGTTTTGTATCTAAGAAATTAGCTGCTTCTTTTGCTCTTTTAATTAGAGTTTGAATACTTGGATTTTCTTTAGTTTTAGTAGTTAAAAGTCCAATTACTACTATTTGATTTTTAATATATTTTAATGGTTCAAAATCTCCTGACCTATCATCATCAAATTCTAAAAAGAATTTATTTATATTAAGATTTGCAAATAATTCGCTAGCAACCTTGCTATATCCACCACTAGCACTAAAATGGCTTCTATAATTACCCCTGCATATATGTATTGCACTTGTGATTGTTTTTGGCATAGTTGCTAGGCTTTTGTTTAAATACTCCACATATTCTTTAGTGCAATCATCGGCGTTATAGTTGTTTTTGATTAGATTTGCTCTAAAATCTTCATCACAAAACGAGCCAAAGCTAACATCATCAAGTTGTAAATAAACTCCGCCTAATTTTTCAAATTCTAAATAAAAATCAGCATAGGCTTTTAAAATATCTTCTTTTAATTTTGCATAATCTTTTCCGTAGTATTCAAATTCTACATTAAATCCACCACGGATAAATAACATATATAAAAGCATTGATGGGCTAGGAATTGTTAATTTTAAGCGATTTGTATCAATGCCTAATTCTTTTGCAATCTTTACTAAACTTGCAAAATCTTTTAAGAAAGGATGGTCTTTACACTCTATTTTATTAGTTATTTTAATACCTTCAGCTCTTGTTTCTATACCTTTAAAAACATAGCCTTTTTCTTTAATAATTTTGCTAATTCCACTAAATCCCCAATAAAAATCTAAATGCCACCAAGAGCGTCTAAATTCTCCATCACTTAGATAATAAACATTGTTTTTATCACACTCAATTAGTAATTCTTTTATGCACTCATCTTCAATAGCTCTTAATTCGTCTTTACTGATTTTTGCGTTTGCATAATCACTTCTTGCAGCTTTTAATTTAGCTGGTCTTAAGAATGAACCTACTTGATCTAATCTTCTCATTTATTCTCCTTTATTAAAAATTTCAATGATTTTTTCTTGGTCTAGTGTATCTAAAAATGCAGAAAATGGCAAAGATAAAATCTCATTTGTTACATTTTCGCATACTTTAAAATCACTTGCTTTATAATCTAAATATTTAAAGCAAGGTTGCGAATATAGTGCTATTGGATAATGAATTGCGGTTGGGATATTGTTTTCACTTAGTTTTTTTACTACTAAATCTCTATTTTTAACCCTTACGCTATATTGAGCCCAAACACTCTTATATCCTGATTTTACCTTAGGTGTAATGCAGTTTTTAAGGTTTTTTGTATAAATGTTAGCAATTTCGTTTCTTTTAGCAATTTCTTCATCAAAATATTTTAATTTTACATTTAAAACTGCAGCTTGTATGCTATCAAGTCTTGCATTTAAGCCTATTATTTCGTGTTTATATCTCATTTCGCTTCCGTGATTTATAAGTAATTTTACTTTTTTTGCTAATTCATCGTTATTTGTAAAGATAGCCCCACCATCTCCATAACACCCAAGCGGTTTTGAAGGGAAAAAACTTGTCGTGCTAATATCAGCAATATTACAAGAGATATTGCCTAAATCATCTTTTGCACCAAAGCTTTGAGCTGCATCTTCAATCAAGTATAAATTATGTTTTTTACATATATTTTTTATGGAATTTAAATCAGGCATTTGACCAAAAATTGAAACTGCCAAAATAGCCTTAGTCTTAGGTGTAATTAGGCTTTCAATTTTGCTTATATCAAGGTTATAATCTACTTCGCTTATATCAACAAAAACAGGTTTAGCTTTAATTAAAGCTATCATTTCAGAACTTGCAATGAAAGTAAAAGGAGTTGTAATTATCTCATCACCTTCTTTAATCCCTAAAGCTTTTAATGCTACATATAAAGCCGTAGTTCCGTTTGAGCAAGAATATGCGTATTTTGCTTTTGTATAATTTGCTAGATTACTTTCAAGCAAAGCAACTTCATTACCACCTATAAAACTTGTATTATTTAATATATTTTGAATTCTTTCATCTATTTCGTTTTTGTATTTTAAATATTGAGATTTTAAATCACAGAATGCTAACATTGATTATCCTTAAAAAATAAAAGGCTAATTGTATTTGCTTTCATTTAATACATAATTATTTAAGGCTTTATTGTAATCTTTATAATAAGCTTTTTTAAAATATAAATTTATAAAAATTATTTAAAATGATATTGAATGTGATAAAATAGGATATTTAAAAGCTTTTATTTATAAACAAGTAGCAAATACTCAAAAACTATAGCTAGTAATAAATCTATTTATTAATAAAATATTTGAATTATTAAATAATCTTATTTTATAGTATTTTATTATTATTGGAATTTAGGTGCTAGAGTTTTAAAAGTTAGTCTATATAAAAGGATAAAAATGAATGAATTAGAAAAGGTGCAAATTAGTTTGCCAATAATTTTAGATTTTGTATTCTATAGCGTATTAATGCTAGGAATTGGGTTTTATTTTTGGAAGAAAAATAAAACTTCAGAAGATTATTTTATAGGCGATAAAGGTATGGGTCCTATAGTATCAGCACTTAGTGCTGGAGCGTCTGATATGAGTGGTTGGCTTCTTATGGGATTACCAGGGGCTGTTTTATTATATGGCTTAGGTAAAACTTATATAGCAATAGGGCTTAGTATTGGTGCTTTAATTAATTGGATGTTTGTTGCTAAAAGGCTTAGAATTTATACTGATGTTAGAAAAGATTGTATAACTATTCCTGATTATTTTGAGACTAGATTTAGCGATGATAGTCATACCTTAAGAATAATTTGTGCTATTGTGATTTTAATATTTTTTACTATTTATATATCTAGTGGTTTAGTAGCTGGTGGAAAGCTTTTTGAAGAATTATTTTCAGTTAAATACGAACAAGCAGTAATTACAGGAACTATATTAATAGTTGTTTATACTTTCGTTGGCGGATATAAGGCAGTTTGTTGGACTGATTTGATACAAGGCTTATTGATGATGGGAGCTTTAATTATTGTTCCATTGGTTATGATTAATGAAATAGGCGGATTTAGCGAAGCTATTAATATAATAATTAAGCTTGGAGAAGAAAGTCAAAAAGATTATATTTCTATGAGTAAAAATTTAACTTTAGTAGGGATAATTAGTTCTTTAGCTTGGGGACTTGGGTATTTTGGTCAGCCACACATAATAGTAAGGTTTATATCTATAAAAAGCACAAAAGACATTCCAATTGCTACTTTTGTAGGTATTTCTTGGATGGTAATTAGCTTAATTGGAGCTATTTTAATAGGATTTATTGGTATAGCTTATTTATATAAGTTTAATATAGACTTATTAGATAAGGATAGAATTTTTATAGTAACTAGCCAATTATTATTTAATCCTTGGATTTCTGGAATTTTATTAAGTGCGATTTTAGCAGCGATTATGAGCACAGCTAGTTCGCAATTATTAGTATCTAGCTCAACTTTAGCAGAAGATTTTTATAGAAAAATTTTTAATAAAGGTGCTCCTGCTAAGATAGTAATGAGAGTTTCAAGACTTAGTGTTTTGGTTGTTGCTATTGTTGCTTTTATAATTTCTGCTGATAAAAATACTAGTATTATTGATATTGTTGGATATGCTTGGGCTGGTTTTGGTGCTTCTTTTGGTAGTGTGATAATTTTTTCTTTATTTTGGAAAAATATGAGTAGATTAGGTGCGATTTTAGGTATGAGTTTTGGTGCTTTAGGAGTGATTTTGTGGGAGCATATTGATTATTTTAATATTGCAAAAGAAGGTATATTTGAACTTTATTCAATAATACCAGGATTTTTACTAGCTTCAGTATTTATAATAATAGGCTCAATAATACAGCCAGTAAGACAAGGAACAAAAAAAGCTTATGATGATATGCTAACTAAATTAAAGCTCTAAAAATTAGAGCTTTATTATCTTTAGTTTAAAACCTTTTTGATATGATTTAAAAAATTTTCAAGGATATAAAAATGGATATAAGAAAAGAATTTTTAGAGTTTTTTGCTAGTAAAGGTCATGAAATTACCCCATCAAGCCCACTTGTGCCTGATGATGCGACTTTGCTTTTTGCAAATGCAGGAATGGTTCCTTTTAAGAGTATTTTTACAGGTGAAGTGCCACGCCCAAATCCACCTAGAAAAACAAGCTGTCAAACTTGTATTCGTGCAGGTGGAAAGCACAATGACTTAGATAATGTTGGTTATACTGCAAGACATCATACATTTTTTGAAATGTTAGGAAATTTCTCTTTTGGTGATTATTTTAAAGAACAAGCTATTGCTTATGCTTGGGAATTTGTAACTGAGGTTATAAAATTACCGAAAGATAGGCTTTATGTAACCGTTCATGAAAACGATGATGAAGCTTATAATATGTGGCAAAAACACATTGCAAAAGAACGCATTTATAAATTTGGAGATAAAGATAATTTCTGGCAAATGGGTGATACTGGCCCATGTGGTCCTTGTAGTGAGATTTTTTACGACCAAGGTGAAGAAAATTTTAAAAGTGATGAAGATTATATGGGTGGAGATGGAGATAGATTCCTTGAGATTTGGAATTTAGTTTTTATGCAGTTTGAAAAACACCCTGATGGAACTATGACAAAACTACCAAAACCTAGCATTGATACGGGTATGGGACTTGAGCGTGTAAGTGCTATTAAAGAAGGAAAATTTAGCAATTTTGATAGCTCATTATTTATGCCAATAATTGAAAAAATCGCAAGTTTAGCAAACCTAAAATATGAATATAAAAGTGGAGCAAGCTTTAGAGTAATTGCTGATCATATTCGTTCAGCTACATTTTTACTAGCTCAAGGCGTAACATTTGATAAAGAAGGTAGAGGATATGTCTTACGCCGTATTGTAAGAAGAGCTTTAAGACACGGATATTTACTAGGATTTAAAAGTGCATTTATGTATAAATTAGTAGATATTGTTTGTGAATTAATGGGAGAGCATTATACATATTTAAATGAGAAAAAATCTTTTGTAAAAGAGCAATTATTAAGCGAAGAAGAGAGATTTTTAAATACTATTGAAAATGGAATGAGTATTTTTAATGAAGAGCTTAAAAATACTAAAAATGTTTTTAGTGGAGAAGTTGCGTTTAAATTATATGATACTTATGGTTTTCCACTTGATTTAACTCTTGATATGTTAAGAGAAAAAAATCTTAAAATTGATGAAGACAAATTCAATGAACTAATGGCTAAGCAAAGAGAATTAGCTAAAGCAAATTGGAAAGGTAGTGGGGATAAAGCAACTCACGGAGATTTTAAAGAATTATTAGATAAATTCGGTCTAAATGAGTTCGTTGGATATGAAAATACTGAAATTAAAGCAAAATTATTAGCTGTTTTAGATGAAGAATTTAAAATTGGAATTAAAAGCAAAAAAGCTTGGCTAATGTTTGATAAAACTCCACTTTATGCAACAAGTGGTGGGCAAAATTACGATTTAGGTAGTATTTATAAAAATGATAAATTAGTTGCAAATGTGCTTGAAGTTGAGAAATTTTTTGATATTAATTTAGCTTTAGTTGAAATTGTAGGTGATTTTAATGTAAATGATGAATTATTAATCAAAATTGATACCGAAAGAAGAGCAGAAATCGCAAGACATCATAGTGCTACTCACTTGCTTCATTATGCATTAAGAAAGGTTTTAGGAGAAAATGCAACTCAAGCAGGTTCATTTGTAGATTTTAATAGAATTAGATTTGATTTTAATTTTACTCGTGCATTAAACGAAGATGAGCTAAAGCAAATTAGTGATATTGTAAATGATATGATTTATAAAGCTACAAATTCAAATATTCAAATAACTGATATTGAAAGTGCAAAAAAATGCGGTGCAATGGCGCTTTTTGATACAAAATATGGCGATAAAGTAAGGGTATTAACTTTAGGAGATAGCATTGAGCTTTGTGGTGGAACTCATGTTAGCAATACTTCAGTAATTGGCGATTTTATAATATTAAAAGAAAGCGGAGTAAGTGCTGGTGTTAGAAGAATTGAAGCAATAGCAAGTAAAGCTGCTAAAGAATACTCAAGGAATTTGATTTCGGAATTTGAAAATATCAAAAAAAGTCTAAAAACAAATGATATTTTAAAGAGTTTTGAGAATTTAAAAAATGAAATAAAAGAACTAAAAGATGCTTTAAAAAATGGTGCTAATAATTTAAATAGCGAGATTATTAACGGCGTTAATGTTTGCGTTAGTGAATATAACGGGCTTGATATTAAAGCTGGTATAGATGAGTTTAAAAATAAATTTGATAAAGCTGTTATTGTTTTAATCACTTGTAAAGACGATAAAGTAAGCATTGCGGTTGGCTCAAAAAATACTAGCGTTAAAGCAGGAAATTTAGCTAAGATTGTAGCTCAATTTTTAGGCGGAAATGGCGGCGGTAGAGATGATTTTGCTACTGCAGGTGCAAAAGATATTAGTAAAATTAACGAAGCTTTAGCTTTAGCAAAAGATGAAATCAAGAAGGTAATATGCTAGGGCTTGATAGCTTAGTTTTACCTTATATACATTTATTAGCCGGTATTTGCTTTATTGGTCTTCATTTAGGCATTAGAGCAAATGCTGGTTTTTATTTATGTGAAGATGAAGAGAATTTACAAAAAGCACTAAGGATATTAAAAAAGCAGCTTTATGCGTTTTTTGTTTTAATGGCTGTTATGGCTTTTAGTGCTATATATGTAATGATTAATAATAGTTCTGACCCATTGTTTAATACTTTAGCATCTACGCAATGGTCGCTTTATGCTTTTGCCACTTTAAATTTATTATATATTTATTATCAATTTATTTTATGTGAGAAAGAAAAAGAAAATAAATTATTAGTTTGTAATGAAAAAATAGCTTTAATTGTTTATTATTTTATCCCGTTAAATATTTTGATTTCTTGTATTGGTGTGCTATTTGCTTTACTCATTAGCACTATGATTTAAGGAGATTTTTTGAAATACATTATTTATTTTATAGCTGTTTGTGGAATTTTAGGCTGTGTTGTTTTAGGATATTTTTTAAATGTTGTTGAAAATAAAGATATTGATTATAAGGAATTTGATTTAGACCTTACAACTCAATTTTATGATAGAAATGGCACTTTACTTGCAAATGTTTTTAACGAAAATAGAGCTTATGCTAGATTTGAAGAAATTCCACCAAGACTAATTGAAGCATTAATTGCTATTGAAGATACGAGTTTTTTTGAACATGAAGGAATTAATATTGACGCTATTTTTAGAGCAATTATTAAAGATATTCAAAAAGGTCGCTTAGCAGAAGGTGCTTCAACTCTTACTCAACAACTTGTGAAAAATCATTATTTAACAAATGAAAAAAGCATTAAAAGAAAAATAAATGAAGCAATAATTAGTTATGAAATTGAAAAAAATCTAACAAAAGAACAAATATTAGAAAGATATTTAAACTTTATATTTTTAGGGCATGGATATTATGGGATTAAAACAGCTGCTGCTGGGTATTTTCATAAGGAATTAAACGAACTTAGCCTTAAAGAAATGGCTATGTTAGTTGGCTTACCAAAAGCTCCTAGCACATATGATCCTACAAAAAGAATTGATTTATCGCTTTCAAGAGCTAATGCGGTTTTAAAAAGAATGTATGATTTAGGCTGGATTAGTGAAGCTGAGTATAAACAAAATGTAGCTTTAAAGCCAATTGTTTATGATGAGAGTTTAACTCAAAATAAAGCTCCTTATGTAATAGATGAAGCTATTAGACAATTACAAGCTATGGGAATTGAAGACATTAAAACAGGTGGTTATAGAGTTGAACTTAGTGTTGATTTGAATACTCAAAAAATAGCTGAAGAAGCTATTAAGTTTGGATATGATGAACTTATCAAAAGAGATAAAGATATAGATTTAAACCAAATCAATGGAGCTATGATAGTTACAGAGCCTAGTAGCGGGGATATTTTAGCTTTAGTTGGTGGGGTTGATTATTATAAAAGTAATTTTAATCGTGCTACTATGAGTAATCGTCAAGTGGGTTCAAGCTTTAAGCCATTTGTATACCTTACAGCTTTAAATCTTGGCTATTCACCTGCTAGCGAGATTGCTGATATTGCAAGAGTATTTGAAACTCGTGATGCACAGGGTAAGAAAATGATTTGGAAGCCTAAAAATTATGGAAAAGATTTTAATGGTTTAATCACTCTTAAAGAAGCACTTACAAAAAGTAGAAACCTAGCTACAATTAACTTATTACTTGATACTAGCCTTAGTTTTGTTCATCAAACAATTACTAAATTCGGTTTTACAAATGTTCCACAAGATTTATCAATAGGATTAGGTTCTTTTGGGGTTAGTCCTTATAATTACGCTGAACTTTATAGCATTATTTCAAATTATGGAACAAAACAACCTATTAGATTGATTACAAAAGTTACTGATAAATTTGGTAATGAAATTGAGTTAAAAACCAAAGAAGCAGAAGAATTTGTAAAACCTGAACAAGCTTATTTAATGATTGATATGATGAAAAATGTTGTCGCAGCCGGAACTGGTGGTGCAGCAAGAATTGCAGGACTTGAAGTAGCTGGAAAAACAGGGACATCAAATAAAAGTATAGATGCTTGGTTTGTAGGTTTTACGCCTAGTATTCAAGTAATAACTTGGTATGGTAATGATAATAATAAGCCTATGAAATATTATGAAGGTGGTGCTAGAACGGCTGCTCCTGTATTTAGATATTTTATGCAAAAATATTTAGCAGAAAATCCAAATATTAAGAGAACTTTTGATATACCAAAAGGCGTTTATAAAAGAGTGATTGATGGTAAAACTTGGTATTATACAGATAAATCACCTTTACCAAAAGCAAGTAGAAATGATATATTAAAACAACAAGAAGAAGATGGATTGATGTTTTAAGGAGATTAAATGAATATTTATAATAAACATATAAGAAGTTGCTTAAAAAGAAAGCATGAATTTTTATCATTATTTGAACCAAAGCCAAAGGATATAAATCCTTGGGCTTTTATAAGAGCATATAATGAAATAGAAACTATTAATATTACCTTAAATACAATAGTTGGGGGGGGGTATTACAAGAGGAATTCTAGGCTATCACTTAGATGAATTTGGTAAAGACGATGGAACTAGTGAAGTAATTAAACAATTTTGCAAAAATAATCCAAATTTTACTCCTTTAGAGTATCCTTATAAAGTAATTCCTGCAGGGAAAGAAAAATATAAACAAAAAATATCAAAAGAATTTAGACTTGATACTTATTATAATTTTGTGCTTAATAAAATTCCATTAAATGATTGGTTGATTAAAATTGATTGTGATCATATTTATAATGAGATTGCATTAAGTAAAGCCTTGTTACAGCCAAAAAACATTATTGATAGTATTTATTTGCCTGCTCTTAATATGCATTATAGCGATGGTAAATTATATTTTTTAAAGAATTTTTATAAAGTAGGAGATGATCATTGGGTATTAAACAAAGGTAAATATACTCATTTTTATATGGATTATAATCAAGGTTATGAGTCTTTGTATTCTTTAAATAAATGGAAAAAAGCAGAAAATATAATAAGTCTTCATTTTCCGTTAATGAAAAAATCTCGTATTCATTTAGCAACTAAAGATAATTTAATTCCTTATGATGAATTTGATTTTTCACAATTAAAAATGACAGAGATTGATAAAGAATTTATTTTAAACAAAGAAAAAATTTTAAGTTATTTTAATTTCTAAGTATTTTAAATTCTAATTCAATTTAAAATCTAGGATTAATTATATATTACTATCAAATATATAGCTATATTTTATAAAGTTGAAATATTAAATTATTCACTTATTTTAAACTTTTATAATTTTTAAGAAAATATATCAAAATAGTAGCAAAACTAGGGATTAAAAATGCAAAATTTAAAAAAGTTAAAAAACTAATATAATCAATTCCGTATCCATATTTTATAAATTTTATATCAGGCGGGAATATAAATGCTATAAAAATTAAAAAGCAAATAGTTATAAGCCTAAAAATTAAAGATTTTTTATTTAATTTTATATTAAGATTTGTAGAATTTATATTAAAAATCATAATAATAACATATAAAATAAATATTAATATTATATAAAATACCCCAAAAAATACAAGTAAAACAAATAAAGGTATCAAAAATAAACCAGCACAAAATAACCAAGATTTACAAGAATTTGCCTTATAAATAAGACTTAAAAATAATATGCTAAAAAATGGTAGTATCAATATATCTATAAAATATGCTTGAAAAGTAAAAATACTTTTAATTACTCCAATTTTAAACATTAAAAAATCAAAAAACATATAAGAGCTTAATATTAAAAGTAAAATGCCCCAAAATTTAAAAAAATCTGTTGTGCTTAAACTTGCATTATAATTTAATAAAAATATATTTAAAAGAGTTTTTAAAAATATATTTTTAAACATTTTTATCCTTTAGATTTGATATTTGTTATTAAATTGGTATATAAAATATGTGTTAATATGATATTAATTTACAAAATATCTTTAATAATTGAGCTAATTTCTATAAAGCCATCAACTTCTCTTAAAAACAAATACTCATTTGAAGGTTGTTTTAGTGCTAAATAATTTTTACCTAAAATTTCATTGCAATATAAATAACTAGCAAAACTCCCACTCCCACAAGCGCTCTCATAAAATAAAGTCTTAATATCTCTTACCCAGACAATAGGCTCAAGGCAATCACCTTGTAAATACATAAAACCACTTGCTTTTTTGTCTAAAAAATCATTATTTTTTAAATATGAATATGCAAATTCTTTTAAATTAATTTTAGATAAATCTAATTTTTTCGTATAAATAATATGAAAAATATCTCCTAAATCTACATAATATATATCATCATCAAGCTTATTTAATTTATATTCATTTTTAAATCTTAAATAATAAAAATTATCATCTTTATATAGTTTTTGAATATTATTATCTTTTATAAAATCACTGCTACTAATACCGCATAAATAATCTTTATCATTTAGTTTAATTGTTGTAGTTTTTAAATTATTAGTATCTAAAAAATACTTTCCCGCACATCTTAAAGCATTAAAACAAATCTCTCCACCTGCCATTTTTAATTCATAATCTTGCACAAAGCCAACTTGTTCAACATCTTTATGCTTAGATAAAATCTCATTATTTATACTTTTAAAATCTAAGTTATTAATGCCAATAACCAAAGCTGTAGTATTTCCCGCTGGATAATATAAATTATATTTATACATTTTTTACTCCTTTAATTTTCTTTATCTTAAACAAGCTTAGTTAAAATGGCGTAAGAGTATGGTGGATAATCGCTTTTAATTAAGAGGAAAGTCCGGGCTGCAATAAGATGAGGTTCCATCTAACAGATGGCTAGAGCAATCTAAGGGAAAGTGTAACAGAAAATAAACTTCCTAATTTTAGGTAAAGGTGAAACGGCGGGGTAAGAGCCCACCAGTGATTATGCGAGTAAAAGCAATTCAGCTTATAAACCCAACCTGCAGCAAGAAGGGGTGGTTTTTATCTTATATTTTAAACCCTTCGCTAGAGTGCTATTGTGAAATAGTAAGTAGATAAATGATTATCCAAGACAAAACCCGGCTTATAGCCATACTCTTTTAAGGATTAGGATGCAAATTAGAGTTTATTATGAAGATACTGATTGTATGGGGATTGTCTATCATACAAATTATTTAAAATATTGTGAAAGAGCTAGGAGCGAATGGTTTTTCGCTAATGAAGGAAAAGATTTATTAAAAGAAAATCCTTTTGCATTAAGAGAAATTAAGGCTATTTATAAAGCACCTGCTAAATTAGGAGATATTTTAGAAGTTAAAAATATTCTTGTAGGATTTGATAAATATTGTTTAGAATTAAAGCAAATAATTTATAAAGATGATAAAGCTATTTTTGAAGCTTTTATAAAATTAGTTCATATAAAAGATGGCAAACTATCTCCAATTAGTGAAGAATTAAAAAAATATTTGAGTAAATAATTTATATAAATTCTTTAAAATTTTCGTGATTAGCTAATATTAGTCTTTTATCATTTAAAGCTAGGAGTTTTTTACTAAAGCCGTTTTTACTAAAAAGTATAAAATAATCAGGCTCAAAACCCAAATATCTAGCCTTTTGAATGAGTTTTGAATACGAGCTAATACACATTTTTTTGCCATTAAATTTCACTTCACCCAATAAAGATATTTCGTAATTATCATAAAAAATATCACATTCATAATCTTTGCCCCAAATACTCTTAATGCCTTTTATATTAAATCTCTTCTCGCACCACTCACAAGCGATTTGCTCGTAAATAAACGACTGATATTCATAAAATTTTTCATTAATTAATTTTAAGGCTAATTCTTTATCTTTTAAAATGATTTTCTCCATTGCTTTTAAAAAATAAAAATAAAATCTAGTGTAATTAGAATTAAAAATAACTTTATTTTGTGGATAAAATCTCTTAAAACTCAATAAATCATTATTTAATTCAAGTCTTAAAAAACCACGATTAATCAAGGAATGAAAGCTCTTTCTAGCTTTAAATCTTGAGCCGTATTTGTTGATAGAAAACTCCAAGCGAGATTTTCTAGCGTAGTGAATTAGTGCCTTGCATTCGCTTTCATTTATTTCAAATTCGTAAGGATTATATGTATTTACTAGCTCGTGTATATAATAATTAATATCATTTAAACTAGGTTTAAAACTCTTATCTCCAAACACAGAATAAAAGTCTAACGCTTCGTCTAAATAAAAATGCGGATATCTTTTAATAAAGTCTAAAAATTCTATAACTACCCCTTAATTTTTTTGTGCTAATTTTACTTTAATTATTTTTACAAAGGGCAAAAATGCAAATTAGTGAGCTAAAAAGCGACATAATTTTAGATGAAAATACAAAATATTTTGATTACACAGCAAGTGCTTTAGCACTAAAATCAATTGAATTAAAAATGCAAAATATTTTAAAAACATACGCCAACACTCATTCAGATAGTGCAAAAAATTCAAAAATAACAAGTAAATACTATAAAGACGCAAAAAGCTATATCAAAAAAAGCTTAGGATTAAATTCTAATTATAGCTTGATTGCTTGTGGGAGTGGCTCAACTGCGGCTATTAAAAAATTTCAAGAATTATTAGGAATATATGTTCCACCGCTTATTAAACAGCGTTATTTTAATGATATTGCTAAAAATACTTTGCCTTTAGTAATTGTTAGTGCGATTGAACACCATTCAAATGAGCTTAGTTTTAAAGAAGGTTTATGCGAGTGCATTAGACTAAATCATAGGGATTTTAACAGCGATTTATACGAGCTTGAAAGAATTTGTAAAAAGAACGCTAATAGAAAAATAATAATGAGTTTTAATGCCGTTAGCAATATCACAGGAGTTAGGGCAAACCTTGCAAAAATCAGCGAAATTGCGAAAAAATATAAAGCGATTTTAGCAATTGATGCAAGTTCAGCTATACCTTATGAAAATATTGAAATTCCGTTTGATGCTTTATTTTTTTCAGGACATAAAATGTTAGGTGGAGTTGGCACGAGTGGATTTTTAGCTATTAAAAATGAGTTTATTGGCAAAATTCCTACATTTGCAGCTGGTGGGACGGTTGGCTATGTTAGTAGGAGTAATTATGAGTTTTTAGACGATGCTGAAAGCCTTGAAGAGGGTGGAACTCCTGCGATTTTACAAGTTATTAAAAGTGAATTAGCTTTTAGGATTAGAGATGAAATAGGGCTTGGGGTGATTAAAGAAAAGGAAAATATCTTAAAAGAATATTTTTTAAACGCTATTAAAAAAGTGCAATTTAAATACAAAATCACACTATACGCTGCAAATATTAAGGATAGATTGCCTACATTTTCACTAAATTCTACAGGCGTTAGTCCTTATGATTTGGCTAGGGTTTTAAGTGATGATTATGGGATAGAAACTCGTGCTGGGTGTGCTTGTGCTGGTCCTTATGCGCATGATTTATTAAATTATGTGGATAATCAAAATTTCAATGCTAAGCCTGGATTTTTAAGAATAAGTTTGCATTATACTCATGAATTAAGCGATATTGATTATTTGATTAACGCACTTTGCAAAAGCATAGAAAAGCTAAATAAGAATTTAAAATAAGGAATATTTATTAGCAAAGTAATTATGAATTTAAAAGGACTTGGTGCTTTAAGTATTTTTTAATATGCAATTAATTTCAAAATTAAATGCTTTAAAAAAGTTAAAAAATGATGAGATTTTACATATAAAAAATAGATTGAATTATTACAATAAAATTAATGATTTTTTTGAGCTAAAAAAGATAGAAAATGTAGAGCATTCTAAATTAGGCGAAAACTTATTAAAAAACACTTCATATTCTTTTGATTTTTACAAGGTTAGCAAATATTTTCATAAAGATTTAAAGATAAATAAATTCTTTTATGATTGTTCTAGCGAGTTTTTAAATACCATAACAAAATCAAGACCAATTGATAGTAAAAATGTGATTTTAAAGCTTGATAGCAGAAGACATTTTTGTTTTTTAAATGATAAAAATGATTTTAAAGATAAAGTGGATTTGGCTGTTTTTAGGGGTGCTTGTGTTCAACAAAATAGAATAGATTTTATTAATAAATTTAAAGATTGTAAAAGACTAAATCTAGGTAATGTAAATAAGAAAAATAGGTCAGGTTATTTAAGCAAGGAAGAGCAGCTTAAATATAAATTTATAATCTCTCTTGAAGGCTGGGATGTTGCTACAAATCTTAAATGGATAATGAGTTCAAATTCTATCGCAATTACTCCAAGATTAAAATATGAAACTTGGTTTATGGAAGGAAAATTAATTCCTAATGAGCATTTTTTATTAATTCAAGATGATTTTAGCGATATTTTAGATGTAATGGATAATGCTTTAACTAATGATAAATTAGTAAAAAATATTATTAAAAATCAAAATGAATATATACAACAATTTTTAAATCCTAATATAGAAGAGTTGCTTGGTATTTTGGTTTTAGCGAAGTATTTTTATTATTCAAATCAAATTAAATTAGATAATTTTGTAATTGAATTATTTGATGGAATTTAAAATATATAAATTTTATTTTAAACTCTATTAATATTTAATATGAATTAAAGTAAAAATAATTTAATATTTATTAAATATTTTTAAAGGAGAGATTATGAGAAAGATTGTATTTTTAGGTGCTGGGTATGCAAATTTAAGTCTAATTAAAAAGATAAAAAAGAAAAATCTAAGAAAAGCAGAATTTATACTAATAAACAATAATTCTTATCATTATAAAACGACAGAACTACACAAAATTGCAGCAAGAGAAAGCGAAAAAGACATAGTGATAAATCTAAAAAGCATACTGCCTAAAGATATAACCTTAATTTGTGATAATGTAAAAAGTATTGAAAATGGCAAGGTTATTTGTGAGAATGCAAATTATGATTATGATGAGCTTTATGTTGGGCTTGGTGCGAGTGTAAATACCTTTGGCATTGATGGACTTGATGAATGCTTAAATATTATAAATTATAAAAACGCTTTAAAAACTGCTGAAACACTTTATAAAAATCTTGAGCTTTATGAGAATAAAAATGTAATTATTTGTGGTGCGGGGCTTAGCGGAGTAGAGCTTTGTGGCTCAATTGCTACAACTTGCAAAAATCTAGGAATTAGCATTAATTTATATTTGGTTGAAGCAATGGATGAGATTTTGCCTGTTTATACTAAAGATTTAGCTAAAAAAGCTAGAAATTATTTAGAAAATCTAGGCGTAAAAGTTCTAAGCTCTCATAAAATAATCAAAAAAGTTGACGATAAATTATTCTTAAACGATGAAAATAATTATATAAAAGCAAAAACTATAATTTTTACAGCTGGAGTTAAGGGTAGTGAAGTAATTGCAAATAGTGGCTTTAATCACAAAAATAATAGAGTTTTAGTGAATGAGTATTTAATGGCACCTAATTTTGATAATTGCTATGTTTTAGGAGATTTAGCGATTGTTTCAAATTACGCACCTACTGCACAAATTGCTTGTAAGCAAGGAAAATACCTAGCAAAAAGACTAAATGCAAGACTTGAAGGAATTGAGTTTAACGAACCTTTTAAATACAATGATAAAGGTAGCATTTGTTCGGTTGGAAAAGACTATGCAATAGGCATTATTTTAGGTAAAACTTATAGTGGCTTTATGGCAAAAAGTCTTAAAAAATTAACCGAAATAGAATGGAGTGAAACTCTAAAGTAAAACATTAAAACAATTTTAAGAATTTGAAATTCTCATTTCAAATTCTTAAATCTCAAAATCTCTTTTATACTATTTATTACATAATTTATCTCATCATTATTAATTACATAAGGTGGCATAAAATAAATCGTATTGCCAAGTGGTCTTAAAAGTAACCCATATTCAAGTGCTTTTAGATACACTTCAAGCCCAAATCTAGGATTAAAATGCTCTATATCAAATGCAAACACCATTCCTTGATGCCTAACATTTCGCACACTCTTAAATTCAGCAAAACCTTGCCAAAGTGAGTTTATATACTCGCTTTTGATTTTATTTTGATTTATAACATTATCTTTAGTAAATATATCCAAAGTTGCATTCGCAGCAGCACAAGCAAGTGCATTTCCTGTATAGCTATGTGAATGCAAAAACGCCTTGTATTCGCTATATGGAGCATAAAATTCATTATAAATTTCATCATTTGTAATTACTACACTAATTGGCAAATACCCACCGCTAAGCCCTTTGCTAAGGCATAAAAAATCAGGCACAATTTCACACTGCTCTAAAGCAAACATAGTCCCGCTTCTTCCAAATCCAACGGCAATTTCATCAAAAATTATATCAATATCATAAGATTTTGCTAACCAACAAGCCTTTTTGATAAACTTAGCTGAATACATATTCATTGAACCTGCACACTGAATTAAAGGCTCAAGGATAAAGGCATTTATGTTTTTATGCTCTTTTTCAAGCAATTTCTCAAGCTCTTTTAATTCATTTTCATAATCTAGTCCACTTGGTGCAGGAGTGTTTAAGCATTCAAGCAAAAGTGGTTTATAAGTCTTTTTATAAAGCTCAACATCGCTTACGCTTAGTGCAGCTATCGTTTCTCCGTGGTAAGAATTACTAAGTGATAAAAATTTGTTTTTTAATTTTCCTTGCAAAAGATTTTTATGAAAACTCATCTTAAGTGCTACTTCAACAGCACTTGAGCCATTATCAGCATAAAAGCATTTATTAAGCTTAGTCGGTAGTAAATCAGTAAGTCTTTTTGATAATCTTATAATGCTTTCGTGAGAAAATCCAGCCATTATGATATGCTCTAGGGTGTTTAATTGCTCGTAAATTTTGCTATTTATATAATCATTGCTATGTCCGAAAAGATTTACCCACCAAGAGCTAACGCAATCAATATATGATTTATCATTAAAATCATATAAATACACACCTTTTGCCCTTTTTATAGGGATTAATGGCACAAATTCGTGCTCTTTCATTTGTGTGCAAGGGTGCCAAATATGTGCTAAATCAAGTTTTACTAATTCTTCTTGCATTTATAACTCCTTTATAAATTTTAATTAAAATTATTATAAAGGATAAAAATGCAAAACTTATTAAATGAATTAAAAAAAGAAAATAATTTTAGAGAACTAAAAAGATTTAAAAATGATGGTAAATTTGTGATTTTTAATGATAAAAGACTGCTTAATTTTGCTAGTAATGATTATTTAGGAATTGCAAGTAGCGGTGAGCTTGAACGAGAGTTTTTAAAAAATCATTTTGCACTTAGCTCAAGTGCTAGTAGAAGTCTTGGTGGCGGTGGAGATGAATACTTTTTGTTTGAAGAATACTTATCGTCTTTATATAAAAATGAAGCGCTTTTATTTAGCAGTGGGTTTTTGCTAAATTATAGTTGTTTAAGTGCTTTAGCTACTTTAAAAAATACGCTTTTTTTAGCTGATAAAAAAGTTCATGCAAGTATTATTGATGGCATAAAGTATTCTAATTTTAAACGCTTTAAACACAATGATATAAATGATTTAGAAAAATTATTGCAAACGAATTTAAATTATGAAAAAATTATAATAATTTGCGAGAGTTTATATAGTATGGATGCAGATTTTGCACCACTTGATAAGCTTTTAGAGCTTAAGAAAAAATATAAAAACATTATGCTTTATGTTGATGAAGCACATAGTATTGGCTCACTAGGTATTAATGGGCTTGGACTTGGACACTTAAAAGACATTGATTTTTTAGTTCTTACATTTGGCAAAAGCATTGCTAGTATGGGTGCTGCGATGATTTGCTCAAAAGAAGCAAAAGATTTTTTTATAAACAAGGCTAGGGGGTTAATTTATTCAACCGCTTTACCGCCTATTAATGTAGCTTATTCGCATTTTGTGTTTTCAAAATTAGCTAATTTTGATAAATTAAGAGAGCATTTACAAAATCTTAGCTCATATTTAAACGAGTTGCTAAAAGATAAAATAAAGGGCGTTAGTTATATAAAAATGATAGTTTTAGGAGATAATGAAAAAGCTAATTTTTACTCGGCAAAACTTATGCAAAAAGGCTTTTATGCTCCAAGTATAAAAACTCCAACCGTAGCTATTAAAGATACAGGAATAAGACTATCAATAAATGCTAGTATGGATTTTAGCGATTTAGATAATTTTGCTAAGGCTTTTTATGAAATTTGAGTTTTTACATAAAAATAATTCTAGTGATTTGGTGCTATTTTTTGGTGGTTTTGGCTTTTTACCGAGTGCTTATAATTTAGCTTCTAAAAATGATGTTTTAATGGTTTATGATTATTTGGAATTTGATTTAGGATTTTTAGAGATTTGTAAAACTTATAAAAACATTAAACTAATCGCTTTTTCAATGGGTGTTATGGTATCTTGTAAGTGTGATTTAAGTTCGCTTAATATCGTGCAAAAAATAGCGATAAATGGCACTATAAAAGGTATTGATGATGAGTTTGGAATTAGCGAAAAGCTTTTTAAAATTACGGCTAAAAGATTTGATAAAGAAAGCTTTTTAAATAATTGTGGCGGGATAAATAAGGCATTTAATCAAAATCCTAAAGATGAGCTTTTAAGTATTATAGAAATTTCTAAAAAGCCTTGTATTTGGCAAGATTATGATTTGGCATACTCATCAAATGATGATAAAATTTTCCCACAAAATGCACTTTTAAAAAGCTTTAAAAATATTAATAAAATCAATGCTTCTCATTTTTGCTTTGATGAGTTTTTAAGCTGGGATGAAATATGAAAAGTTTTTTAAGAGCAAAAGATACTTATTTTAAAAATGCTATCGTGCAAAATGATATGAGAGAAGTTTTGCTTAGCGAAATAAATGGGCGTTTTGATAGGGTGCTTGAGCTTGGCTCAAATAGGGGTGAGTTTAGCAAAATGGTAGCTAAAAAGATAGAATTTAGTGAGTTTTATTGCGTGGATATTAATGATTTTAGCTGTGATTATGGCAAGGAATTTATTTTCGTAAAGCACGATTTAAGAGATTTTGAAAACTCATTTTTAGCTAAAATGGATTTTGATTTAGTTATCTCAAATGCGTGTTTTCAGTGGCTTGATTTAGCAAAATTAATAAATGAAATTTCTAAATCAAATTCTAAGCTAATTTTTAGCACTTTTGGAGTGAATAATCTTTGGCAAATTAATGAGCATTTTGGCGTAGGGCTTGAGTATTTAAATATTAATGAAATAGAGCGGATTTTAAAGCCGTATTATAAAAATATAAAGATTTTTGAGAAAGATTATGAGCTAAATTTTAGCTCAAGTATTGAGCTTTTTAGGCATTTAAAACTTAGTGGAGTAAATGCCTTTAGCGGGGTATTTTTAGGTAAAAATGATTTAAAAATCTTTAATGATAAATATCACAATACCTTAAACTACCACGCCATTTTCGTTAGTGCTAATAATTTATCTTAATGAACTATAGATGTATTCTATAAGTTCATCACCATCGTAACTACTAATATTTTTGCTAAATTCTTTACTTTCTTTAGAATTTTCTAATATATTTTTAATAATTTCTTTTTGATAATTTTCTTCTGCTCTATTTGGGGTTAAGGCTCTATGACAAGCAGGGCAAAGTTTTACTAGATTATCAAGTTCATCTGTGTTTCCTTTTGCAAATGGTATTACGTGGTGTATCTCTAGATAATATATTCCCGCTCTAGTTTTAAAAGTTCTATCATTTATATCATACACACCCTTGCAACCTACACATTCATCATCTAAGTAATTTCTTGCAATAGTTATTATATTTTGTTTTCTTTTTGTGGTGGCTTTTTCTAATACTTCTTTGTCAAATTCCAATCTTTTTCTAAGCTCATTTATATCAATACCTTTTTTGCCTAAAATAAACCTACCATAAAAATCAAATCTTTCCAACATTTTATTAGTATCTTTTTTGCTTGTTTTGGCAAATGGCTTAATCTTATTTTTATTATTTTCTAAAATTTCATATTTATATGGATTTAGTTTTTTTAATTCATCTTTTGCTGTATTATAAAAATAATTTAAATTAACCCTAAATTGAGTAGAACGCATAGCAATTCCATTTACAAACTCAGGTTGTAAATCTCTAAAATTTAGATTTATATAGTCAAAATTGATATTTAAAATTAATTTATAATATTTAATAAAATAATTGTTTGTAAGAATATTTTTGTTTATATCTACAGCATAATAATTACCACTAAAATCAGCACTACCATTTAATCCAAAAATAGCGATTAAAAATATTTTTTCAATTTCATCTTCTGATAATTCATTGCTAAATAAATAATTTTGAATATTTTTATAAAGCTTGTTATAAATATCATCAAGACTTAATTTCAAATCATTTTCTATTTCTATTTCATGTTTAACCTTGCCTGTTATCTTAAAATCAAGTTTTGAAAAACTAATTAAACCATGATTAGTAAGCTGTGAATGTGTAGACAAATTAAATTGGGTAAATTTGCTTTTATTATATGATGATCTTATATGAAAATATTGTAAATTATTAATGTTTTCTTTATCTTCAACTCTTATATTAAAAAATGCAAAAAGCTGTGAATATAAAAATTCTTTAGTGTTATTTCTTTTTAAAAGCTCACTTAATTTCATAATATCTCCTAAATATTGTTTATTTTTAATAATAATTATATATTATTTGAGGTAAATTTTTTATTTCCTCAAAGGTTGTATATGCATAAGGTATTAGATTTATTTTGTGGTGCCGGTGGGTTTTCTAATGGTTTAGAGCTTAGTGGATACTATCAAACTTTACTAGCAATTGATTTTAATGAAGATGCTTTAAAAACATTTTCACATAATCATAAAAACGCAAAGTGTATAAAAGCGGATTTGGTTGATAATATAGCTAAAGAAAATATAATCAAACTTGCAAAAGAATTAAAAATCAATACAATCATAGGTGGTCCACCTTGCCAAGGATTTTCTTCTAAAGGTAAAAACTTAGGTCTTAATGATGAGAGAAATTTTTTGTTTAAAGAATTTATAAATATTGTAAGCGGTGTAAATCCAGAACTTTTTATAATAGAAAATGTGAAAAATTTAATCACTTGCGAAAACAATTACTTTATAAATGAGATAACTCAAGCTTTTAGTAAATTAGGTTATATGATAAGTTATTCCGTGTTAAACGCAAAAGATTTTGGAGTTCCACAAAATAGAGAAAGGGCGATAATTATAGGTTCAAAAAATATGCTTTTTGATTTTTCTAAAATGAATGAGCTACATAAAGAAGAAGTGAATGTAAGAGATGCTATAAGTGATTTGGCTTATTTAAATTCAGGTGAAGGTTATGATAAAATAAAATATAAAAATGAAAGTCAAAGTAAATATCAGCAAGATTTAAGAGGGGAATTTTTATATAACCATAAAGCTACAAAACATTTAGATATTGCTATTAAAAAACTAAAAATGATAAAACCAGAATGTGGAAAAGAATGCTTGCCGCAAGAGTTTATTGGAAAACAACAGTTTAAAACTACTTGGGGGAGATTAAAATGGGATGAGATATCACCTACGATAGATACTAGGTTTGATACTCCTAGTAATGGTAGAAATTCCCATCCTTTTTTACATCGTGCAATTACTCCACGAGAAGCTGCTAGAATTCAAAGTTTTTCTGATGATTTTGTGTTTTTAGGAAGTAAAACTGAAATTTGTAAGCAGATTGGTAATGCTGTCCCACCGTTATTAGCAAAGGCTATAGGAACAGCTATTTACAAACAAAATAACACTCAAGCGATTAGTATAGACAGTGCAGTTTTAATAAATGATGATTGTGAAAAAGTAGTTAGTTATTTTTATAAAAACAATATTGTGTTTGATGCTATCATCACAGACCCACCATACAATATCTCAAAAGAAAACAATTTTAGCACTATGAAATCCAGCAAAAGACAAGGCGTTGATTTTGGAGAATGGGATAAGAATTTTGACTATTTATCGTGGATTAGAAAATACGCCCCATTGGTGAAAAAAGACGGCTCTATTATAATTTTTTGTTCATATTTGCATATAAGTTTTATTATAAAAGAATTAGAAGAAAATGGCTTTATCACAAAAGATATTCTAAGATGGATTAAATCAAACCCTATGCCAAGAAACATAAACCGTCGTTATGTTCAAGATTGTGAATTAGCTATTTGGGCTGTTAGAAAAGATGCTAAATGGACATTTAATAATAATTCTAAAGCATATTTAAGAGCCGAATTTAATACTAGTGTAGTAAGCGGTAAAGAAAAAACTTCCCATCCAACCCAAAAAAGTCTCAAATTAATGGAGGAAATTATAAAAATTCATACAAATGAAAACGATATTGTTTTAGATCCGTTTATGGGGAGCGGGACAACAGGTATTGCTTGCAAAAATCTTAAAAGAAAATTTTACGGTGTAGAAATTTCTAAAGAGTATTTTGAGATTTGTAAAATAAGATTTTCTAACTAGATATGTTAAAATATCTAGTTAGAAACTAACAATTCCTAGCTACTTCATAGCCACTTTTTAAGATTAGTTCTACATTCTTTATATTTTCTTCGCCTTTTTTGTGGTTAGATAATCTTCTAACACGATTTCAAATATAGCTTTACTAACCTTTGATTTAGATATTTTGTTAATTTTATTATAATGGTATTATTTAAAATATATAAATATTTATTTTAAGTTGAGCTTTTTAGGCATTTAAAACTTAGTGGAGTAAATGCCTTTAGCGGGGTATTTTTAGGTAAAAATGATTTAAAAATCTTTAATGATAAATATCACAATACCTTAAACTACCACGCCATTTTCGTTAGTGCTAGTAAATGATTTACTCAAGTTCTAAATTCATTTAGTTTTGAGTTTAATTTTTCTGTAATGTTGCTAAGATGATTTGCTGCTCCTGCTATTTCTTCTACGCTTCTTGCGTTTTCGTGAGTTATTTTATTGATATTATTAACTCCTGATAATATATCATCCATAACCTTGCTAGTGATTATATAATCATCTACGGTTTGATTTGAAATTCCTATTACATTATTCATAGCTTCATTCATATCGTTCATAGTTTTTTGAGTATTATCAGCTAATTTTGTCAGTTCCCCAATGCTTTTTGCATTTAGGCTCATTTGACCACTTGCATCTTCTATACCTTGCGTTATAACACTTATTGTTGCGTTTATTTCTACTAATGAATGCTGGGTTCTTTCTGCTAATTTTCTTACTTCATCAGCTACTACGGCAAACCCACGCCCATGCTCTCCTGCTCTTGCTGCTTCAATTGCAGCATTAAGTGCAAGTAGATTGGTTTGGTCTGCTACATCATTTATCATTTCTAAAATAGATTTAACATTATCAGCATCTTGACTAAGTCTTACTATCTTATCTGATACTTCAGCTTCTAAATTCGCACTTTGCATAATTTTTGTATTTAATTCTGAAATAGATTTATTTACATCATTTATATATTTTAGAGCATTTACTAATTGATTTTTACCATCTTCTGCAGCTTTAACTCCGATTGCTAGAGTAGAGTTTGCGCTATCTCCTTTATTAGCTACATCTCTTACTATCACAGAGCTTTGCTCAACACTTTGACCTGTATTTAAAGAACTTTGAGAAAGTTCATTTGCTACACTAGCATTTTCGCTACTTATATTTTTAGCATCTACGATTAATAATCTAACTTTTTCTATAAAATCATTAATAGCTTTACTTGTTGCTGCTATTTCATCTTTACCATTTATAGGAAGTTTTTGAGTTAAATCTCCATCTCCACTACTTAATTCAGTAGCTCTACTTGTAAGATAATTAAGTGGTTTAGAGATTTGAAATAATACAAAAAATATCAATATCGCAAGTATTATTATCCCAATAATCACTGCGTATGTTATGAATTTAATTCCAAATTCATTTATGTGAGAGTTCATATCGTCGTTGATTTTTTGTATTTCTTTCATTCCTTCATCTAAATCCACGGTGCAAGCATAGATAATTCCCATACCTATATCTTTTTGAGCGTATATTAATACATTTCTTTCTTTATTAATCATAGAATCAAAAAACTTAGTTTTAACATATCCACCATCTGGGTTTGCTGATGATTTGATTAAATCTTGAATAAAGTATTTTCCATAAATATCTTTGTCATTTATATGATTTTTACCAATTCTTGCTTGAACATAATGAACTAGGTAGGTTCCATCTTCATCCATTGCGAAAAAATTCACTAATTTATTATGTAAATCCATATTGCTTAAGTATTTTATGGTGTTATTGTATGATACTTCTTTACTAATGCCTTTACTTTTTAAATCTAAATATAACTGGTCTGTCATATGATTTACACTATATACAACGCTTTGAGCAGTTTTTAAAGCATCGTCTAAGACTAATTTTTCAATAGATACATCAGTATCATCGCTAATTGATTTCATCGCACTATTTGATAAATAAATCATACTAGAGCATAAAATCACTAAAGACACAGCAATTATAATTGCTAATTTTTGAGATATTTTCATTCTCATTCTCCTATTGATAATAATTTCTAAATTAAGCTCCGTATATTAGCATAAAATTTACTTTTTATTCTTAAGCATTTAAATATCTATATAGCAATGCTTTAATATGTGTCAATGGGGGGGGGGTATCTTAAGTTGTAACAAATAAAATAAATATTAATTTAATAGTATTTTGAATTTTTTTAAAAAAATATAAAAATTTTTATATAAATTATTTATGGAATTTGGATTTAAAATTCAAATTCCATAAAATTTTTTAGCAACTCTTAGCTACTTCATAGCCACTTTTTAAGATGAGTTCTACATCTTTATGTTTTTCTTCGCCTTTTGTAGTTAGATAATCTCCTAGCACGATAGCGTTTATCCCTGCTTCAAACATAGCTTTGCTAGCTTTTGATTTATAGTGGTTTTTAAGTAAAAATGATTTAAAAATCTTTAATGATAAATATCGCAATACCTTAAACTACCACGCCATTTTCGTTAGTGTTAGTAATTGTTTATCTACTTAAAATATGTAAATATTCTATAGTATTATTTTGTTTTTGCACTCTATTGCTATCTGCTTTAAACCTTTGATAATCCTTGCTTATATAAGAATATTCCCCGTATTTAGAAAAGATATTTTTAATATCATCAAAACTCAATAAACCTTCATCGTTATAGCTTAAAAAAATATATTTAAAATTAGCATTTTTAATAAGCTCTTCTAATTCATCATAAACTTTAGCTTTTTTACACCAATTTGAGCGAATATAATCTCTTAGCCCAGTTTTACCTTTTGGAATAAATTCATCATATTTTGCAATGGTATTTAGTAGATGATAATTAGCTCCATATTCACGAGAATTATAAGGTGGGTCAAGGTATAAAATATCTCCTTTTATTGTCTTTATAAGTTCATTTGCATTTTTATTAAATACTAAATTGTTTTGATTTGTGGGTAAAAAATCAGCTTTTTCTATAACTAAATCCTTTAAGGCACTTTTTTTAATTTTTTTTAAAAATGCACCATAAACTGATGCTGTATTTGCTAATTTATCAGCACTTTCAAGCAAAGATGTTAGTAAAAAATAATATTCTTGATTATTAATATATGAGTTTTTAAGCCATTTTTCTATTGTTATTCTAGCAGTGTCAATTTTAGTAGCATTTTCGTTTGTGAAATATTGTCTATTTGCAAATTCTGAATAATTATCATAAATAAACCCTTTTAACGAAGTTTTTGAAATTACTTGGTTTAGCTCCTTGATAAGTAAATCTGCTCTATTTTTATCAAAGTTATTTCCAATGTAATTTTTAGCTAATACAAAGCTATAGAACTCAATATCATTTGAAATGACTTGTTTTACATATGGCTTAAAAGTTCTTGCTACAATGCTTGTCCCACTAAATAAATCACAAAAAATGCAATTCTTTAAATCCGTTTTGATGGTGTTTTTAACTTCATCAAAAATAAAGCTTGATAATTTTAATTTTGAACCTATGTAATTCACGCGAAAATTATCTCATTATTTTTAAAATTAAATTTAATATGCTTCAGAGGATAACATGTATAACCATTATATTGATTAAAATCTTGTTCATATTGTAAAAATAATTGATCGTTTTGAATGTTATAATTTGTATCTCTATACAAAATAACTGGTAAAATTTTACATGTTTTATTTACTCTTAAATAATAGCAATTTAACCAATCTACATATCTTTGCATTTGTATAAGTATGCTGTGATTTACAGCATGGGATTTTAGCTCGATAGGAATTACTATCCTTTCATTATTTACGATAACAGAGATCATTATATCTATTCTTTGCATACCAACGCCGCACCCAACTTCATTTCCAAGCCATTCTAATTCGTATGAGCATTGAAATATTTTCTCCAAAACAATATCTATATTTTGTAGTATATAAGCTTGTAAATGGGTTTCAAACTGTTTGTCGTTTAAATATTTGTTATACATTCTAGGATATATATTGATTAACTCTTGTTTTCCTGTATATTGATAACTAGTATTAGAACAAATTATACTTTGTGTCTTGCAATCAAAACTATATCCAGTCGTGTTGTTTAAAAACCAATTCTGATTTTTTTGTTTAATTAAGTTAATTAAATAATCACTTTCATATAAAGTGATCATCGTATTACCACGATTTCCCTTAAGCTTTCTATAAATTAAGCTCCATATCATTTCATCAGGTCTTTTCAATTGAGTAATATAATCTAGCGCCTCCCACTCTGTTACTCCTAATGGATGCACACAATATGGTTTTATTAAACACCTTAACATAAGCGATTTACCTAGTTCACTTGATAAATATTGATTAGATCCGCCATTATCTAAAAATACTTGACTTGCAACTTGAAATACACCATAAAATTTACCTTCTCCTGTATTTTGTGATTGCTGAAGATAGAAAATCACCAAATCGCCTTCCTTTATTCTACAAAAATCAGCGATCATAGATATTACACTATTTTCTGTAGAATGATGCAGATAGGTACTTGAGTTATTATTAAAATCAATAGTTGATAAATTACCCCCAGTTCCTATAAAAAGAAATTCTAAGTGATATTTAAGTGTTCTCTCGTTAACAATCAATACATGTGTTGTCATTTTAATTTCCTATGTGTTGTAACTCTTTCACATTTACTACAAAACATAGATATTCCATTCTTATACCGTCTTACCATATTTTGATCACTATTGCAAAATTTAACTCCTTGTTCTGCCAAATCTCTTACAATAGCAGCGGATTGACTCGATATATGATTTAAATCACATATAACACAGTGCCACTGTTTATCGTCTAAAACATTAATAATATCTTGCTTTTTACTCATATATCTCTCCTAATTATTTATTTAACGGTTATTGTATAATACATATCTTATTCTTTTTTGAATACAAAAATATATTCGTGTTTAAAGATATAATAATCACTTCTAATTGCACGATATTGCCAAATAGAATTAACTCCTAATTTACCACGATTTCCTTCTATGTTTTTTACGATAATTCCTTTTAATTTTACTTTAAAGTGCTTTTTAATCTCATTCATAAGCAAAAATCCCAAAGGCTTTACTTCACTTTCTTTATAAACATCTCCTATAACTAAAGCAAAATATCTATTTTTATCTAAAAATTGCAAAGTATTTTCGCAAGTTTTTAAAAATGTTTTTATAAAGGTTTTTAAATCACTTATATTACTTAAGTCGTTGTTGTGATTTGTAAATTTTACAATATCTAAATAGGGTGGATGAAATATTATAAATTGTGCTGATTTTGAATTTAAATTTTGTAATTTTCCTTGGATTAAATGAGTTATATTTTCATTTGTATTATCATAATTTATTAGGCTATATCTTAAATTATCAAAATCATTTCCCATAGTATTTAAAACATATTCATACATTTTTTCGTTAATATCAATTCCTAAAAATTTTCTATTTAGTTTTTCACATTCATATAAAGTTGTCCCACTTCCAAAAAATGGGTCTATTACTAACTCATTTTCTTTAGTATAACGCCTAATTAGCTGATTTGGAATTTGTGGGATAAAATTGCCATGATATATATTTTTATGTTTGCCAGAATTATCTCTATTTTGTATAAGCCATAGGCTATTTACATCAATATTTACATTCTTCCAATTGCTTAAATCTACATCATTAAAATTCATAATTACACTTTAGCAACTCTTAGCTACTTCATAGCCACTTTTTAAGATGAGTTCTACATCTTTATGTTTTTCTTCGCCTTTTGTAGTTAGATAATCTCCTAGCACGATAGCGTTTATCCCTGCTTCAAACATAGCTTTAAAGTCATCTTTAAATGCAAATTCTCTACCACCTGCAGCCATTAGTCTTGTATTTGGTAGCTTTTCTTTTGCAAGTTTTATTATATTAATAGCTTCTTCTTTGGTGATTTCTTTAGCCTTGATTTTTAAAGCTTCATTTTTTATATAAAAATTAATTGGACTTGTGTGCGGCTTTAAAGTCGCAAGAGCGTCAAGTAATTCAGCTCTTTGATCATCGCTTTCTCCTAAGCCAAAAATCCCACCACAGCAAATGCCAAGCCCAGCATTTATAGCGTTTTGATTAGTTTCATATCTTTCTTCATAAGTATGAGTTGTGCAGATATTTTTAAAATTGCTTTTGGCGCTCTCTAGGTTGTGATTATAACTATCTATTCCATGCTCTTTTAAAAATACTAAATCCTTATAACTAGCTCTTCCATTGCAGCCAATTAGGTGTAAATGCAAGCCACTTTCTTTAATAGCACTTGCTGCTCTTGCAATAAAATCTAGCTTTTTACTATCAATTCCACGACCAGAAGTAACAAGGCAAAATCCTAAAGCACCAGCTTCACTAGCTATTTTTGCTTCGTTTAAAATAGTATTAATATCCTTATAATCATATACATTAATATTTGTATTATAATGCTTACTTTGGGTGCAATACGCACAATCTTCGCTACAATTTCCACTTTTTACATTGCAAATTGAACATAAAAATATTTCTTTCATTTTATATCCTTTACTTGTTAAAATACAATTTATTCTAACTAAAAAGGATAAAAAATGTATATATGTGGAATTCATACTGATGCTGGTAAAACTCATTTATGTGTTGCTTTGTGTAAAGCTTTTAATTATTCTTATTTTAAAATAGTTCAAGCAGGTTGTAATAAAGATAGCGATATTTTAAAGCGTTTTGTAAAGAATGTAAAAATTCATAAAGAAGGGATATTTTTAAATACTCCTGCATCACCACACATAGCAAAAAAGGTTGATAATATTGAATATTCTATAAATGATTTAATCTTGCCTGATGATGATAAAATGATTATTGAATTAGCTGGGGGTCTTTTTTGTCCTATTGATGATAATTTAACTATGATTGATTTTATGAAAAAACATAAGCGTAAAGTGATTTTAGCTGCTAGGAATTATTTGGGTATGATAAATCATACGATTTTAAGCATAAAAGCATTGCAAGATAATGGTTTTGATATTGTTTGTGTTGTGATGATTGGCGAGATTGATACTAGACTTGATGAGTTTATTTATAATTATACGGGCGTAAATATAGCTCATTTAGAGTATTTTGATGAGTTTAACATAGATGAAAAGATACAAGAATTTAAAAATGAAATTGAAAAATATTTAAGGAGTTAGTTTTGGAAATAATTTATGTGATTTTGGCTATTTTGTTTTTAGTGATTATTATGGTTATTTTTACTTATAATTCTTTAATAGCAAGAAGAAATGATGTAAAAAATACTTATTCAAGTATTGATGTTGAACTTCAACAAAGATATGATTTAATACCTAATTTAATAGCTTCTATAAAAGCTTATTTTGAATACGAAAAAGATACTTTAGAAAATATTGTAAAACTTAGAGAAAATGCTATGTATTCAAATAATACTAAAGAAAAATTTGCTTTAAATAACGAACTAAGTAAAGCTTTAGGGAATTTAAATATAAAACTTGAAAATTACCCTGATTTAAAGGCAAACTCAAGTGTTAATAATCTTTTAAATGCTTTAAAAGATTGTGAAGAGCAAATTAGTGCTGCTAGAAGAGCTTATAATTCAGCAGTTACAAGTTATAACAATTATTGCGAGAGTTTTCCAAATAATTTAATAGCTAATGCTTTTAATTTTATAAAAGCTGATTTTTATGAAGTAAAAGATGAAATTAAAAGCAATCCTAATGTAAAAGATTTATTTAAATGATTAAAACATTAAAACTTATTTTTATAGTTTTAGTTGTTTTTGCATTTTATAAATTATGTTTAGCAATAGATGATTATTATATTAGTAAGGATATGAATTTAATTCATTTTAGTCATTTTTTATATTTAATGGTATTTTTAATATTACTTGCTTTATTAATTTATACTCTTAATCTTTTTTTATATGTATTGCCGTTTTTTTATAAACATAATTTCGTTTTGATTGAAGATAAGGAAAAATATAAAGATACATTAATAGCTTCTGATAGGGCATATATTTTTAATGCTTATAGAAAAAATGGTTTAGATATTTTGTTTTGTTCTTTTTTAAAAGTTGATAGTATAGGTATGTTTGATGTTAAGATTAAGTATTTAAGCATTGATTTTTTTGGAACTTATATAAGGGTTAAGAAGAAAATTCATAATAATTTTGGTATTTTTGCTAATAGGAGATTGTTATTTTTATATTTTAATAATGGAATTTTATTTAATCAAAAGATTAGTTATTTGAGTGATAATGTAGAATTTAATAAAAAATTTATTTTATATCCTAGCGATATGGTTAAGGATTTTAAATTTTTAAATCCTAAAAAATTAAGAAATATCGTAACAGCTGCAAAATATATAAATCATAGATTTAGTGTGATTTATGGCGATGAATATTTAGAAATTTATATTCATAATTTTTTATTTTCTTCTAATATTGAGAATGAATTTAAAAGTGTTTTAAGAATTATAAAAGAATTTAATGAGGCAAAATGATAGAGTTTTTAAAAGTTTTTAGAATAATTTGTATTGTGTGTTTGGCAATATATTTAATTTGGGGTATTGCTAGGCAATTTCAAAATATTTATATAATGTTTATTTTGATAGTATTTATTATAACTTCATCATTTTTTATTAGCTATATTCAGTATAAAAATATAATCAAACCATTTTTCATTAGCAATAATTTTAATGAAATATCAAATATAAGCGATATTAAAAAAGGCATAATTAATAGTGAAAGTGTAAATATAGAATTTGCTTATAATAAAGATGATTTAGATATTTTAAAGGTTAATATTAAAAATACTTATTACACACAAAAAGATAAAAAAAGAGAAAAAGATATTTTTAAAGGAATTTATATTCGTAAAAAAAATATAAAAATGAAAGATTTTATAATAGTTAGTAATAGCGATATTAAGGATATTTTAGGAGTTAAAGAGCCTTTAATTTTACTTGATAATGTAGATTTTAATAAATATTTTAAATTGTATTCTAATAATAATTTAGAAGTTTTTAAATTCTTAAATCCTAAGAAATTAGATATTATTAGTAATAATGCAAAACTTATTAATCACAAAATAAGTCTTTTTTATAAAGATAATTATTTGCATATTTATATTCATAATTTTTCTTTTAGTGAAAATATTGAAAAAGAATTTAAAAGCATAATAAATATTGTTAATGAGTTTTAAAAAATGTGAGAATTTGAAACACGAAATTAAAAGTATATGCTATTATAAGTTATAATTTTATTTTTGTTATATTTATAACATTAAAATTGTCAGAATTTTATATCAGGAGAGAAAATGAAAAGAGAAGAAATAAAAGAATTAATAGATATGTTTGCTCAAGCAAATATAGGCAAAATCAAAATCAAAGAAGGCGATTTTGAAATTAGCTTAGAAAAGCAAGGAACGGTTGTTGAATGCGCACCAATTCCTGCAGTAATGCCACAAAGTGCTCCAGCACCAATCAATGTAAATGTAGTAAATGAAGCACAACCTGCTAAAAACACTCATCCAGCAATTACAAGCCCAATGGTAGGAACATTTTATCAAGCACCAAGTCCAGGGGCGGCTAGTTTCGTAAAAGTTGGTCAAACAGTGAGAAAAGGCGATACAATTTGCATTATTGAAGCTATGAAAATTATGAATGAAATTGAAGCTGAATTTGATTGCAAAATCGTAAG
The DNA here is from genome assembly GCF_020137595.1 of Campylobacter sp. RM12640. Taxonomy (NCBI): domain Bacteria; kingdom Pseudomonadati; phylum Campylobacterota; class Epsilonproteobacteria; order Campylobacterales; family Campylobacteraceae; genus Campylobacter; species Campylobacter sp. RM12640. The sequence continues at coordinate 60,475 of NZ_JACGAU010000003.1, read as the reverse complement.
CGCTTTAGTAGAAGATGGACAACCTGTGGAGTATGGAACAGAATTATTTGCAGTTGAAAAACTATAAGTAGGTTGCAATGAGAGAGATTAAAAAGATTTTAATTGCTAATCGTGGAGAAATAGCTCTAAGAGCTATTAGAACGATTAAAGAAATGGGTAAAGAAGCTATTTGTATATATTCTAGTGCTGATAAAGACGCTTTATATTTAAAATATTGTGATGCTAGTATTTGCGTTGGTGGTCCAAAATCAAGCGAGAGTTATTTAAATATCCCATCAATTATTAGTGCTGCTGAATTATGTGGTGCTGATGCGATTTTTCCTGGATATGGCTTTTTGAGTGAAAATCAAAATTTCGTAGAAATTTGTGAGCGTCATAATATTAAATTCATAGGTCCTAGTGTAGAAGCTATGAATACTATGAGCGATAAAAGTAAAGCTAAACAAGTTATGAAAAGAGCAGGTGTTCCAGTAATCCCAGGTAGTGATGGGGCTATTAGTGGAGTAGAAGTTGCAAAAGAATTAGCTGAAGAAATGGGCTATCCTGTTATTTTAAAAGCTGCTGCAGGTGGTGGTGGTCGTGGTATGCGTGTAGTTGAAAAGGCTGCTGATTTAGAAAAAGCATATTGGTCAGCTGAAAGCGAAGCTACAAGCGCATTTGGTGATGGTAGAATGTATATTGAAAAATACATTAAAAATCCACGCCATATTGAAGTGCAAATCATAGGAGATAGCTTTGGAAATGTTATTCATATAGGTGAGCGTGATTGTTCTATGCAAAGAAGACATCAAAAGCTAATAGAAGAAAGTCCAGCTAGAATTTTAGAGCCAGCTACTAGAGAAAAATTATTAGAAACTGCTATAAGAGCAGCTAAAGCTATCGGATACGAAGGTGCAGGGACATTTGAGTTTTTATTAGATGATTATCAAAACTTTTATTTTATTGAGATGAATACAAGATTACAGGTTGAGCATTGCGTAAGTGAAATGTGTAGTGGAGAAGACATTATTCGTCATATGATAAATGTAGCTGAAGGAAAAGCTCTACCTAAACAAGAAGAGATAAATTTTAAAGGTCATTCAATTGAGTGCAGAATTACTGCAGAAGACCCTAAAACATTTACACCTTGTCCTGGGACAATTAGTAGATATACAGCTCCTGCAGGTGCAAATGTGAGAATGGAAAGCCATGTTTATCAAGGATACAGCGTTCCTCCGTTTTATGATAGTATGATAGGTAAGCTTGTTGTGTGGGCTCCTACAAGAGAGATGGCAATTCATAAGATGAAATGTGCTTTACAAGAATTAATAGTAAGTGGTATTAAAACTACAAAAGATTTTCATATTTCTATGATGGAAAATCCTGATTTTATAAACAATAAATTTGATACAAACTATTTATCAAGAAGATAATTCCTAAATGAAATTCTTTAAGAATTTCATTTAGTCCTGAGTAATGCTATGAAAGAAATTAATTTTTATAAATTATCTTTAAATATTTATTTAGAAATGCTACTTCGTTTTAGTTCTATTGTCATAAATACTATTATGATTAGTAGATACAATGTGTTTTTAATAGGAGCTATGAGTAGTGCAAATCAGATTTTTATAATAGCTACAACTATATTTTCATTCCTTTCAATTGGTTCAAGTGTATTAATATCTCAAGCTTTAGGCGCTAATAACAAAAACTTAGCAATAAGGTCAGCTCATATTAGTATATCTTTTAATATGGTTTTAGGTATTTTGATATTTTTTATAATTAATTTTTTTGATGGCAATATGCTTAGGTTGTTAAATGTTCCTAATGATATATTTGATTATTCATTAATATATTTACAAACTATAGCTTATGTAATATTGTTAGATTGCTTAAATATAGCTTTATCATCTGTAATTAGAACTTATGCTAAGGCTAAGGAATTAATGATTGTATCTCTTATTATGAATGCAGTTAATATTGTTTTTAATGCTATATTTTTATATAAATATGATTTAGGCTTATTTGGAGTGGGAATTTCAAGTGTAATTTCTAGGATAGTAAGCCTTGCAATGCTAATTTATATATATTTTAAGATTGCAAAACTTAAGATTTATTTTGAGCTATTTTTTAAAATTAATAAAAAAATATTAAAAAATATTTTGACAATAGGTGGCTTTAGTGCAGGAGAAAATCTACTATGGTCAGCACAATATATGGTTATTTTTGCTTTTGTTGGATTATTAGGAAAAGATGCTTTAAGTATTCAAAGTATATTTTTTCAAATTTCAATGTTTATATTTACTACTAGCTCTGCTTTAAGTGTGGCTAATGAGATAATCATCGGTAGGCTAGTTGGTGCAAAAGAATTTGAAAAAGCATATAAACAAAGTTTTAAAGTATTAAAAATTGCAATAATTTGTAGTTTAGCTTATGCTAGTTTTGTTTTTTTAATTCAAGATTATATATTTCAAGCACTTAGTTTAAGCAATGAATTAATAAATATTATAAAACCGCTTTTTATAATAAGTTTTTTCTTAGAAAGTTCAAGAGCTTTAAATATAGTAATGGTTAATTCTTTAAGGGCTAGTGGGGATGCTGCTTTTCCTTTTTATGCTGGAATTGTTTTTATGTGGGGAGTTAGTGTTCCTTTAGCTTATATTTTAGGGATACATTTACATTTTGCTATGGTTGGAATATGGAGTGCTTTTGTAGTTGATGAACTTTTAAGAGGACTTGCTAATACATATCGTTGGAAAAGTAAAAAATGGCAAAGCAAATCAGCTGTATAAATATCTTTTAAAAGATATTTATATTTTATGATTTAGTGTTGTTGTGCTTTTAAATTCTTGTTTGTATCCGTTAGTTTCTATGCTATCTTTTAACATTTCTTCAAGTAAAGAATCATAAAATTCTTTAACACTTAGCACATATTTTGCATATTCTTTGTTTTTTGCTAATAAGTAATTTAAATTAAATTTTAATTGTTGTAATAAATCGCTTGATTTTTCACTTAATAAATCTGATAAATTACCATTATTTTTAGTAGCTAATTCAAGTAAGGCATTATCTAAAGCTTGCTTTTCTTTTAAAAAAGCATTAAGTGCTTCTACTTTTTCCTTATTTTGAGTATCAAGTCTGTCTTTTCTAGCTTCTTTGATATCACTTATTCCTTGTTCTGTTATGCTAATAATTTTTAATAAAAGATTATTAGCAGTAGCTAGTCTTTTTTCTATCATTAGCATAACTCATTTGCAATTGCATTTGCGGTAGATTTTAAATCAATTTTATAAGTTCCATTTGCAATTTGCTCAGCTATAGCAGCTGCTTTTGGGCTCAAAGAACTTTTGGTTTCTTTAACTTCAGTTTTATCAACATTTTCACTTTTTGTAGCTTTTGGCTTCATAATATCTTGGCTTGAATATACCATAGATGAACTAAGTGAGTTTAACATTTTTCAACCTTTTTATAATATTTGCATACTATATCGGAATTAGTTTAAAAAACTTTATAGCCTTTCTTTTAAAAAATTAAATAGCATTTCAGAAAATCCAAGCCCACCACTTAAAGCCTTACTCATAGCATCATTATACATTGAGCCATAAATATCATCTCCAGCGTCTTTTCCAAATAGTGGATTTTCTAATTTAAGACTAATATCAAGGACACTTTTTATCATAAATGCTTCAAAAGCATCTGTTTGTTCTTTTAACAATTTTTCATCTACTTTTGCAGTATTTGGCTGGTTTATTAAATTAGAATTTAAAATTTCATGAGATTTTTTATTTTCTATTTTATTAATTTCTTTTTCTAATAAATTAGAAAAATTATTTTTACTATCTTCACTTAATTTTATTAAGGTATTTGTATTTGGTAGAGTATTTTTATATGTATTTTCATAAATTTTTGATATATCCATTATAAAATCTCCAATTCAGCATTAATTGCCCCAGCTTGTTTTAAATTTTTAATAATCGTTATTACATCAGCAGGGCTTGCACCTAGTTTATTTAAGGCTCTAGTGATATTTGCTAAAGTTATTTTATCGTTAGTAATTCTTAAAATATTTGAGCTAGTATCAATTACACTACCATCTTTTAAATCAACTTCATTGTCTTTTAGTTCATAAGGTCTTTTAGGTTCAATTTTAATTGTTATATTTCCATGAGATATTAAAACAGGACTAACTTCTACATCAATTCCACTTATTATCGTTCCTGTTTTTTCATTTATTATGATTTTACTATTTGCGTTTATTTCTCCAGCATCTAGCGATAATACTTTTGCTATAAAATCAACTGCACTTTCTTCTTCTGGTCTTTCTATTATTATTGTTTTACCATCTGTAGCTTTTGCTATATCTAAATCATAAGCTTTATTTATTGCATTTTTTATTTTACTAGCTAGTGCAAAATCATTTTGCTTTAGACTTAGAGTAATTCTTTCTTGATTGTTAAAATCAAAATTAACTTCTCTTTCTATACTAGCCCCATTTGTTATTTTTGCATTTGTCATACTAGCACCTTTGCCACTACTATCTATACTAAGCGCTCCTTGAGCTAATGCGTAAATATTCCCATCAACACCTTTTAAAGCACTTAATAAAAGTGTTCCACCTTTTAAACTTTTAGCATCACCTAATGAAGCTACATTTACATCAATTTTATCCCCACTTTTTGCAAAGGCAGGTAATTTTGCACTAATCATAACTGCTGCGGTATTTTTACTTTTAATATCATCAGGGCTTATTTTGATATTCATAGAGCCTAGCATATTTGCAATTGATTGAATAGTAAATTCGCTACTAGAACCATCTCCACTACCATTTAGACCAACAACCAAACCATATCCGATTAATTCATTATCCCTAACTCCAACAATATTTGCTATATCTTTTATTTGTGAAGCCATTAAGGAATTTAATATAAATATCAAAAATATCATAAATCTCATTATTTTTCCTTATTTTAAATATGTTTAAATTAAGCAAATCATATTCCATATTTTTTACAAAAACATTAACCAAATACTAAATTAGCTTTTGTAAAATCAGCAGATTACTTTCAAATTTTAAGGATAATAAATGCACAATTTATTTTTATTTAGTGATTTTATAGCTGATGACAATAAAGCGATTACTTATTTAATTCATTTCGTTTTAGTTATTGCAATTATTTTGGTTTTAGCAAAATTAGCAACTTCTAAAATGCAATTAGTTCCAAAAGGTATTCAAAATATTATGGAAATGTTTTTAGATGGTGTTTTATCTATGGGTAAAGATACTTTAGGCTCAAAGGAAGCAGCTTTAAAATATGTTCCTTTAATCGCTACTCTTGGATTAGTTGTTTTTGTAAGCAATATAATAGGTATAATTCCTGGATTTGAAGCTCCTAGTGCTAGTTTAAATTTAACACTTCCTTTAGCAATAATTGTTTTTATATACTATCATTACGAAGGCATAAAAACTCAAGGATTTTGTAAGTATTTCAAGCATTTTTTTGGTCCTGTTAAAGTGATTGCTCCACTTATGTTTGTTGTTGAAGTGATATCACATTTTTCTCGTATAGTTTCTTTATCTTTCCGTCTTTTTGGAAATATTAAAGGAGATGATTTATTTTTAGGTGTTATTTTGGCTTTAGTTCCAATCGTAGCTCCGCTTCCACCATATTTTCTTTTAACATTTATGGCATTTTTACAATCGTTTGTATTTATGATTTTAACTTATGTATATATAGCTAGTGCTATTGCAATTGATGAGGAGCATTAATGGAATTTGAAGTAGTTATTGGTTTAGAAGTTCATACTCAGCTTAATACAAAAACTAAGATTTTTTGTTCTTGTGCGACAAGTTTTGGTGAAGTTGCTAATACTAATGTTTGCCCTGTGTGTTTGGCATTGCCTGGAGCTTTACCTGTATTAAATAAAGAAGCTTTACAAAAGGCTATATATTTTGGTAAAGCAATTAATGCAAAAATTAATGAAGTAAGTATTTTTAATAGAAAAAACTATTTTTATCCTGATTTACCTAAAGCTTATCAAATATCACAATTTGATGTGGCAATAGTTGAAGGTGGAAAATTAGAAATTGAAGGTGAGTTTGGTAAAAAAATAGTAGGAATTACTAGAGCTCACCTTGAAGAAGATGCAGGTAAAAATATTCACGAAAACGATAATTCTTTAGTAGATTTAAATCGTGCAGGAACTCCACTACTTGAGATTGTAAGTGAGCCAGATATTAGAAGCGCTGATGAAGCTGTAGCTTATCTTAAAAAACTTCATTCTATTATAAGATTTTTAGATATTAGTGATGCTAATATGCAAGAAGGCTCTTTTAGATGTGATGTTAATATATCTATCAGACCTAAAGGCGATAATAAATTTTATACAAGAGTAGAAATTAAGAATTTAAATAGTTTTAAATTCATTCAAAAAGCAATAGAGTATGAGAAAGAACGCCAAATAGCTGCTTGGATGGATGGTAAGTATGATAGTGAAGTAGTTCAAGAAACAAGATTATTTGATACTACAAGACTTGTTACAAAACCTATGAGAAGCAAAGAAGAAGCTGCTGAATATAGATATTTTGCAGACCCTGATTTATTACCTGTATTTGCTAGTGCTGATATGATTAATGTTGCAATTCCTGAACTTGCAGATGAGAAAATATCTCGTTATGTTAGCGAGTATGGGCTAAAAGAAGATGATGCTAAGGTTTTAGTAAGCTCACTAGAAATGGCTATGTTTTTTGAATATTTAATAAAATCAGGTTGTTCTCCAAAACTTAGTACAACTTGGTTAAGTGTAGAATTAATGGGTTTATTGAAAGGTGAATTAAATATAACAAATTCTCCTGTGGGAAAAGAAAAACTATCAGATTTAATCAAAGCTATTGAAAATAGTGAAATATCAAATAAAGCAGGCAAAGATGTTTTAGCTTATTTGTTTGAAAACGATATAAGTGTAAGCGATGCGATTGAAAAACTAGGATTAAAACAAGTTAGTGATGATGGTGCTATTAATGCAATAATAGATGAAATATTATCTAAAAATGCAGATAAAGTAGCTGAATATAAGTCAGGTAAAGATAAATTGTTTGGATTTTTTGTAGGGCAGACTATGAAAGAAGGCAAAGGAGCTTTTAATCCAAATAAAGTAAATGAGCTTTTAAAGGCTAAGCTTGGATGATTAGCGTAATTGGTTCTGGTAAGTGGGGTAGTGCAATAGCTCATGCTATCTCACTTAATAACAAAGTAAATATTTGTTCTTTTAGTAAAAAATCAGGTGAATATATTGATATAAACGAAGCTAAAAAAAGTAAATATTTAATATTTGCATTAAGTGCTCAAGGAACCTATGATTATCTTAGAGCTAACTTTAGTAATTTAAATGATAATTATGTATTAATCGCTTCAAAAGGTATTTATCAAGACTTGTTTTTACACGATGTATTTTCTAAGTTTTTTCCAATAGAAAATATTAGTGTTTTAACTGGCCCATCTTTTGCAACAGAAGTTAGTAAAAATTTACCAACAGCACTTGTAATTAGTGGTATTAATGATAAGTTAAATCAAGAATTTGCTAATTTTTTTCCTAGTTTTATAAAGACATACACCGATAATGATGTCGTTGGTGCTGAGATTTGTGGCGCATATAAAAATATTATTGCTATTGCTAGTGGAATTTGTGATGGATTAGAATTAGGTAATAATGCAAGAGCTGCTCTTATTTCTCGTGGTCTTATAGAAATTACTAGATTTGGTAAGTTTTTTGGTGCTAAAGATAATACTTTTCTAGGTTTAAGTGGGGCAGGTGATTTATTTTTAACTGCTAGCTCAACATTATCAAGAAATTACAGAGTGGGATTAATGCTTGCAAAGGGCTATAATCAAGATGAAATTAAGCAAGAATTAAATGAAGTTGCTGAAGGAATTGATACCACTAAATCAGTTTGTAAAATTGCAAAAACACATAATATATATTGTCCTATTGCTAATGAAATTTTATTAATTTTAAATGGCAAGAATGTAAAAACTAGCTTACAAGATTTATTAAAAAAATGAAAAAATTTTTAATTATATTATTTGTAAATATTGTATTGTATTCTCAAAATTTATCAAATATAAGCACCCAAAGACTAGCTGGTCAGATGATTATGATAGGTTTTAATGGAAAAGATATTAAAGAATACAATATAAGAAAATTAGGTCAAGAAGCTAGTCTTGGAAAAGTTGGTGGTATAGTTTTTAGGGCAAATAATTTCACAGATATTGAACAAGCAAAAAAATTAGTGAGTAGATTTAAAAATATAGCAATTGTAAATCCATTATTTTTAGGTATTGATTATAAAGATTTAGATAAAAATTATGATTTTTTATATTGTAAAGAACCTGATTTTATTAATCAGAATTTAAATATTAATGATGCTAGATTAAATTATCTAAAATCAGCTTTAAATTTAAAAGAATTAGGACTTAATTTAAATTTAACATTAGGGGTAAATACTAGTATAACTAATGATTTATTAGATAAACTTAGTATCTATGCTAGAGAATACTCTGATGCTTTTAGGCAAAGTAATATTTTAATAGCAGCTAAAACTTTTCCTGGAGATATGAATAATTCTTCAAGTTTTGTTAAAGATTATAGATTAAGTTTTTTAAAGCCATTTTATGATTTTACACAAACTAATAAAGTTGATATGATAATGGTTTCAAATAAAATTTATCCTATACTAGACAAAAAACCAGCAAATATGTCTAAGAAAATCATTAATATATTAAAAAATGATTTATCATTTAATGGGGTAATAGTAAGTGATGATATCTTAGGTGGTGATTTAGATGGCGTAGATTTTAAAGATAGGATAATTGATAGTATAAATGCTGGAGTTGATATATTGTATTTTGGATTATCTAGGATAAAGTATGGAGATACAGCAAGTTATGTTGTTGATATTATAAGTCAAGCAGTAGATGATGGCAAAATAAGTAGAAGTAGATTAGAAGAATCTTATATAAAAATTACTTCTTTAAAAGAGAGAATATGATAAAAAAATTATTAGATGAACAAAGTGGTATTAAAAATACAATTGATAATTTATATTCACACCCTGACCCATTGCAAGTAGTATATGATAATATTAATAGCAAAGATATAGAATTTATTGCTTTAATATGCGCTTTATTTGCGTATGGAAATGCTGGTGCTATAGTAAAATTTTTAAAAAAACTTGATTTTACTTTATTTAATAAAAGTGATGAAGAAATAAGGCAAATAAATCACAAATATAGATTTCAAAACGAAAGAGATGTAGCAGAAATTTTTATTAGTCTAAAAAGATTTAAAGAAAAATCAAGTATAAAAGATTTTAGTCATAAAATTTATAAAACAAGCAAAAATAATAAAATATTAGAAGTTATTCAAGCTTTAATTACTGAGATTTATTCATTGAATGATTATAGAAGTGATGGGTATGAATTCTTTTTTAGTAAAGTTAATAATACAAGTGCGTATAAAAGATATTGTATGTATTATCGCTGGATGGTAAGAAATGATAATTTAGATTTAGGTTTGTTTAATGAAATTAGTCCTGCTGATTTACTAATGCCACTTGATACACATACGCATAAAATGGGGCTTATGTTAGGACTTATTAAAAGAAAACAAGCTGATCAAAAATGTATGCTAGAGCTTAGTAGGGCTTTAAAAAATTTTTGCAATGAAGACCCTTTAAAATACGATTTTGCTTTATATAGAATATCTCAGACTAATGATGAAAATTCTTTACAAGAATTAATTAAAAATGCCAGAAATTAGTATTATCCAAGAAATTGTAGTTTTAATATCGGCATTATTTGCTGGCTTTATTGATGCAATTTGCGGCGGTGGAGGGCTTATTATAATACCTATGCTAATTGCTTTTGGTTTAGGAGAACAATTAGCCATTAGCACTCATAAATTTCAAGCAATGTTTGCGATGTGTTGTTCGTTTTCAACTCTTTTTAAATATATAGAATTTAAAAAAGTATTTATAGGAATGATTTTTAGCATAATAGGTGGTATTTTAGGTGCTAGGGTTCTTTTAATAATTAATCCTGAACCATTAAAACCCATTATATTATTTACTCTTTTATTGATTTTTATATATTCTATTTTCAATTCAAAACTAGGTAGTATTAAAGCTAAGCAAATAATGAGTGAAAAATTATTCTATCCGTTTTTTGGCTTATTGATAGGATTTTATGATGGATTTTTAGGGCCTGCTACAGGTTCATTTTGGATATTTGCTAGCATTAGTTTAATAGGTCAAGATATTAAACAAGCAAGTATTAATGCTAAGGCTTTGTGTATGGCAAGCGGTATGATTTCTCTTATAATATTTATGATAGATTTTAAGATTTATTATTCACTTGGTCTAAAAATGGCTATGTGTGGTATATTTGGAGCATTTTTAGGTGCTAAATTTGTTTTAAAATACAAAAGTGATTCTATCAAAAAAATATTTTTAGTTATTGTTTTTATAACTTTACTTAAACTAACTTATGAATATTATTTAAAATAATTTTTTATTACAAATTATAAAATTTATTTATATAAAAGACTTTTTATAAACTTATTTAGTCTTGTATAATTTAACTAAAATTATTATATAATTTCTTTATGGAATTTAGTTTATTAGAATATTTTATAGGTTTTTTAGCTTCTTTTATTGGTGGTTTTATTGATGCTATCGTGGGTGGTGGCGGACTTGTTACATTGCCTGTGATTTTAGGACTTGGAGTGCCACCATCTTTAGCTATTGCAACTAGTAAGTTACAAGCTAGTATGGCTGCAGTTTCTGCTGTATTTAGTTTAAGAAAAGAAATAAAATTTAAAGAATTAAGACTTGGAATTTTAATAACAGCAATTTTTTCAATTCTTGGAAGTTATGTTTTGCTTTTAATATCTAATGAAGCTATTATGCCACTTATTTTAGTTATTTTAATATTAGTATTTATTTATACTATTTTTAAGCCAAATCTAGGGAATATAAACAAAAAAGCTATTTTAAGCACTACTTTATTTTTAATAATTTTTGGTGTTATTTTGGGATTTTATGATGGTTTTATAGGACCAGGAACTGGCTCATTTTGGATATTAGCATTTACTTCTTTATTAGGATTTAATCTAAAGCAAGCATCAATAAATACTAAATTATTAAACACTACAAGCAATGTTTGTTCTTTATGTTTCTTTTTGTGCTTTTATGATGTTTTAATTAAACTTGGTCTTATTATGGGAGTAGGTGGGATAATAGGTGCTTATTTAGGTGGTAAATGCCTTCTAAAAATTAATATAAATATAATTAGATGGGTTTTTATAATTATTGTTTTTTGCACTATTTGTAAATTAATATATTCAAATTTCTTTTAGCATTTTAAAATAGTTTTCAAATTCTTTACACTCATTTATTACTTTAAAACCATATCTTTCGTATATTTGTGAAGATTTGGTTATTAGTGTAATTTTTTTATAACCTTTATTTTTTGCTATATTAATTGCATATTCAAGCATTTCTTTTAATATTCCCATTTTTCTATAGCTAGGAATTATCGCTACACTATCTATATAAAATTCGTCTTTATCGCATTCTTTTATAATCTCATAATTTGAGTTTATATTTTTTAAATATTGCTTTAAAGCGTCATCATTATATTCTCTATCGCCATAAGCACAACAAATTGAAATAATTTGATTGTCTTTTTCATATACAAATAAATTATCAAGACAAAATCTAGTTTTTTCCTTGCCAAAAAATTCATAAAATTTTTCTATTTTTTTATGATAGTCTTTCTCGTTAAAAAAGTTTTCACTAAACTCAGCCATAGCTAAGTCTAAAATCTCGCAAGCCTTATAATCACTCATTCTAGCAGGTCTAATCATTAGTTATCCTTGTTTTTGTAAAATCTTAACCAAATTTTAATTATAAGAGGTGAATATGGGAAGAGCGTTTGAATACAGACGTGCAGCAAAAGAAGCTCGTTGGGATAAGATGAGTAAGATATTTCCAAAATTAGCAAAAGCTATTGAAGTTGCAGCAAAAGAAGGTGGAATTGACCCTGAAATGAACGCAAAACTTCGTTCAGCAATAGCAACAGCAAAAGCTCAAAATATGCCAAAAGATAATATTGACGCGGCATTAAAAAGAGCAGCGGGTAAAGATGGAAACGATATTAAAAGCCTTCATTATGAAGCTAAAGCTAATTACGGAGTGCAAATTATAGTTGAAGTTGCTACTGATAATACCAATAGAACCGCAGCTAATATAAAAGCTATTTTTAATAAAAACGGAGCTACTCCACTTGTAAATGGTAGTTTAGAATTTTTATTTTCAAGAAAAAGTGTTTTTGTATGTAAAAAACCTAATATGGATTTAGAAGAATTAGAATTAAGCCTAATTGATTTTGGCTTAGAAGAATTAGAAGATGAAGAAGAAAATGTAAGAATTATCGGAGCTTATGATAGCTTTAAAGAGCTTAGCACAGGAATTGATGAGCTTAAATTAGAGCTTGTTAGTGGAAGACTTGAATATGTTCCAAACAATCCAATAAGTCTTAGTGAAGAGCAAATCACTGAACTTGAAAAATTATTAGATAAGCTTGAAGAAGATGATGATGTTCAAGCAGTTTATACAAATATAGAATAAGGAAAAATTATGTTAAAAGTATATGACAATTTTGCAGATTTAGAAAATATTAATGAAGCTATTATTAAGACTAATAAAGGTGATATGAAATTAACTTTATTTAAAGATAGCCCGCAAGCTACTTTAAATTTCGTTCATTTAGCAAAAAATGGATTTTATAATGGTCTAAAATTTCATAGAGTAATTCCTAATTTCGTTATTCAAGGTGGTTGTCCTTTAGGCACAGGCACAGGTGGTCCTGGTTGGAATATTAAATGTGAATGCAAAAATCAAGAGCATAAGCATTTAAGAGGGACTTTATCTATGGCTCACGCTGGTCGTGATACTGGTGGCTCTCAATTTTTTGTTTGTCATTCAGCACAACCACACTTAGATGGAGTTCATACGATTTTTGGTCAAGTTAATAACGAAGATGGCTTAAAGATTCTTGATAGTATCCGCCAAGGCGATATTATTGAAAGTATTGAAATAAAATAATTTAAAATATCTAAGATATGATTCAAATTCTTTAATTTAGGTTAAAGAATTTGAAAATTAATTAAATTGATGATTATATTGCTTTTTACGAGGATATAAAAGTTTTTTGCAGATATTTTTTAAATATCTTTTTATTATATTTTTTTTACTTGTTCTAATACTATTAAATATCATATCAAGTTCTATTCTTTCCTTTTCGGTAATCACTTTTAATCCTTTAATTGTTTTCTTATACGAGACATTAAAAATAATAACTCATCATCATCTAATTCACAAAGCATTGTAAATACAGCTTTTACTGCTTGTGGTTTAGAATTACCTAAACGCCAGTCTTGATAAGTTCGCATAGGTAATCCTAAACGCTGCGACATTGCTTGCAAAGAAATTTTCTTACCATTTTCTTTACTCTCTATCGCATTATGTAATAAATTAAATATATCGTTCGTCTCAATCATTTTTAAATTATACGATTTTAAAAATTAAACTTCGCTAAAACGGAGTTTATATTTGTAAAAAAATATAAAAAATACAAAATATCCTTAAATTAATACATTAAAAAATAAAATATATACGAAATAATGTATAAAATATATGGTTAAATAATTTTACTAAATTAAGTTGAGTGTATTAGACTAAATAGTTACTTGATAGTTAACAACTCAAGTGATATAATTCGCTTATCAATTTTAAGGTATGAGTGATAATGAGTAAAAAAACTGATTTTATACTAGAGCAAATGATTAAAGCTTATTTAAGCGAGCAAAATCCAATTGGCTCTATGTTATTGCAAGATAGTTTGAATGTTCCTGCAAGCACTATAAGAGTTTATTTTAAACAACTTGATAGTGATGGTTATATTTCAAAACTTCACGCAAGCGGTGGAAGAATTCCTACTCAAAAAGCTATGAAATATTATTGGAAGCAATTTTTTAATTATGAATTAAATTCTAAATTAGAATTAAACTCAACTTTAAATTTATTAAGAGTTGCTAACGAGAATGATTTGTTTTTCCTTATTGTTGATAACAAAAAAATATTTTTAAATGATATTTTAAACATTGAAAATAGATTTATTATTTTAGATTTTATAGAAAATAGGGTTTTGATTGATTTTAACGATGAATTAAATATACTTTTTAATCAGTTAAAAGGATATGAGATAAATGATATTAAGACAATTTTATATAGATTAAATTTAATAAATACTTTAAGTGATATTGAAAATTCTTTTAAAAATAAAATTAAATTTATATGTGGAGAAAAAATTTTTGCAAATATTGTAAAACTTTCTTCATTTAGTTCTATTATGAATTTAAAGTTACTTGATTATTTTACTAATAACTTGATTTATGATGAGCTATTTTTACCTGATTTTATGGGAGTTAAATTAGATTGTAATTATATGCAAAATAAAAGTTCTTTAATAATTGCAGGTAGTATTTTTACAGACTATGAAAATGTTTTAAATCAATTAAGGGAGGCGATATGAGCGAAAAAGCCACGCAAGAAGAAAATGTAGTAAATAACGAAGAAGTTTGCGAATGCAATGAAAATTGTGAATGCGAACAAAATGAGTTAAGTAATGAAGAAATTGCTTTAAGAGCAGAGCTTGATAAGGCAAATGAAGAATTTGCAAAATTAAAAGACGCTTATCTTAGAGCTAATGCAGATTTTGAAAATTATAAAAAACGCTTAGAAAAAGATAAGCAAAGTGCTGTTTTATATGCACAAGAAGGATTACTTAAGGATTTAATACCTGTTTTAGACGCATTAGAAAATGCTAGTAATTTTGAAGCAGATGATGAGTTTTCAAAACAACTTAAACAAGGTATTGATAATACTTTAAGTTTATTTAAAAATATCCTAGCAAAACACGGAATCAAAGAAATCGTAGCTAATGAAGGTGATGAATTTGACCCTAGTTATCACGAAGCTATGATGCATGTTGAAGCAGAGCTTGAACCAAATTGTGTTGCAGCTATGTTTCAAAAGGGTTATATGATAAATGACAGAATAATTAGAGCTTGTAAAGTAAGCGTATCAAAATAAAAGGAGAAAATTATGGGAAAAGCAATAGGTATAGATTTAGGAACAACAAATTCATGTGTAGCAATTTATGAGCGTGGAGAAAAAAAAGTAATTCCAAATAAAGAAGGAAAAAACACAACTCCTTCAATTGTAGCATTTACAGATAAAGGCGAAGTTTTAGTAGGTGATAGTGCAAAACGCCAAGCAGTAGCAAACCCTGAAAAAACAATTTATTCAATTAAAAGAATTAT
Organism: Campylobacter sp. RM12640; assembly: GCF_020137595.1. NCBI lineage: Bacteria > Pseudomonadati > Campylobacterota > Epsilonproteobacteria > Campylobacterales > Campylobacteraceae > Campylobacter > Campylobacter sp. RM12640. The sequence goes on along the minus strand of NZ_JACGAU010000003.1, from coordinate 45,055 downwards.
GGGTCTTATGATGAATGAAGACAATGCTAAAGAAGCGGCAAAACATTTACCTTATAAAATAGTAGATAGAAATGGTGCTTGTGCGATAGAAATTGCAGGTAAAACTTACACTCCACAAGAAATTTCTTCAAAAGTTTTAATGAAACTTAAAGAAGATGCTGAAAGCTATTTAGGAACATCTGTAACTGATGCAGTAATTACCGTTCCAGCATACTTTAACGATGCACAAAGAAAAGCTACTAAAGAAGCAGGTCAAATCGCAGGATTAAATGTATTAAGAATTATAAACGAACCAACCGCAGCAGCTCTAGCTTATGGTCTTGATAAAGTAAGTGCTGAAAAAATTGCAGTATATGACCTAGGTGGTGGGACATTTGACGTTACAATCTTAGAAACTGGTGATGGTGTTGTAGAAGTTTTAGCAACTGGTGGTAATGCGTTTTTAGGTGGAGATGATTTTGATAATAAATTAATTGATTTCTTAGCAACTGAGTTTAAAAATGAGCAAGGAATTGATTTAAGAAATGACAAAATGGCTTTACAAAGATTAAAAGAAGCAGCAGAAAACGCTAAAAAAGAGCTTTCAAGCACAAATCAAACTGAAGTGAATTTACCATTCATTACAGCTGATGCAACAGGTCCAAAACACCTTGTAAAAACAATTACAAAAGCTCAATTTGAAGGAATGATTGACTCACTTGTGGCTGAAACTATCACAAAAATCAATGAAGTTATAAGTGAAGCAGGAATTAGCAAAAACGAGATTAAAGAAGTAGTAATGGTTGGAGGTTCAACTCGTGTGCCTTTAGTTCAAGAAGAAGTTAAAAAAGTATTTGGAAAAGAACTAAATAAAAGCGTAAATCCTGATGAAGTTGTTGCAATGGGTGCAGCTACTCAAGCAGGAATTATTCAAGGTGATGTAAAAGATGTGCTTTTACTTGATGTTACTCCACTTAGTCTTGGAATTGAAACTTTAGGCGGAGTTATGAGTAAAATCATAGAAAAAGGTGCAACAATTCCTACTAAAAAAAGCCAAACATTCTCAACTGCAGAAGATAATCAAAGTGCAGTTACTATTAATGTTTTACAAGGTGAGCGTGAGTTTAGCCGTGATAATAAATCTCTTGGTAATTTTAACCTTGAAGGTATCCCAGCAGCTCCAAGAGGTGTGCCGCAAATTGAAGTTACATTTGATATTGACGCAAATGGTATTTTAACGGTAAGTGCATTAGATAAAGCAAGTGGTAAAGCTCAAAATATCACAATCACAGGTTCAAGCGGATTAAGTGATGAAGAGATTAAAAATATGATAAACGAAGCTGAGAAAAACAAAGAAGCTGATAAATTAAGAAGAGAAGTAGTAGATGCGAAAAATCAAGCTCAAAGCCTAGTTCATCAAGTTCAAAAAAGCCTAAATGATTTAGGAGATAAAGTTGAACCTGCAATTAAACAAGAGATTGAAGGTGCAATAAATGAGCTAAATGATGTAGTAAATAACGAAAATGCAACAAAAGCTCAAATAGATGAGAAAATGAAAAAACTAAGCGACGCAAGTCATAAATTAGCTGAAAATCTTTACAAAAAAGATGATAGCAAAGACGCTAAAAAAAGCGAAAAAGATGATGCAGTAGATGCAGAAGTAGAATAATAATTTATTAAAAAACTAGTCTTACAAGGATTTATCCTTAATTTTAGGAATTTCAATTTGAAATTCCTAATTTATCTTAATTCAAAAAATCTTTTAATATTTATTTTTAGTGATGGTAAAATTTAGTAAATATTATATTTTTATACAAAAATAGATTACAAGTTCTGAATTAATTTTGTAAATTACAACTAAGTATGAAAAGTATATAAAATAAGAGTTCTTATATTTTATAAAATAATTTTTAAGAATTTAAATAAGTCATATAGTTTTTAAATAAGCATATATAAAAATTAAGTATTTTTAAAAACATTTGATAGCGATTTTAAACCCAAAATATAATTTATTTTTTATTACTGCAATATTTAAAGCATATATCAATTATTATAAAGTAAGTTATTAAAATCATGTGAATTGTTTTTTTGATATAGTTTTTATACTAGTATTTAAGCTTTAAATGGTTTTTTAGTTCTTATAATTTAGTGCAAAAGCTAATGATAATATAGGTAAAAATACCTATATTATTGATTTTTATCTATTTGTTTTATTAAATCACTCATTTTTACATTTTGACCTAATATTTTTAGGTAGATATAATAGTTTGCTAAAACTTTTTTACCATACAATCTACTTTCTAAATAAGGCACAAGTTCCATTGATAAGAATGGTTCGTATGATTTTAGTTTAGAATTTGGATTAAACATATAATCTTTTTTTAGCATTCTTTGAGTAAATCCTAAGCCCCCGTTATAAGCATAAGCTATAAATATAGGATGCTTAACTCCTTTTTTAAGAGTATTTAAATGAGCGTTTGCGAATTTATAAGCTATTTTTGGGTCAAACATTTGAGTAACATCAAAATCATTATCATTAAAATCAACTTTAGCAGTATGTCTTGCTACAAAAGGCATAAATTGCATCATACCTAAAGCATAAGAAGTGCTTACAGAAGCTGGTAAAAATCTGCTTTCTTGTTTAGCAATAGCTAAAATTAGTGCTTTTTGCTCTACGCTATAATTGGCTAATTCTTCAGGAAATGGTATTGGATAAATATTATCTTTAAAATTACTTAATTTATCGCTAATTACTAGATATTGTCCTTGAGTATTTTTGGTATTAAAATATTCTTGCATTTCGCTAAGCTTTTGAGTATCAGCGTTTTTAATGTCATTCATAAATCTAGCTTGAACTAAAGCATTATTTATAGGATAATCTATGCTTTTTGTAGGATTTGGTGTGATGATGGTCGGTAATGGTGTGTTTGTTAGCTCTTTTGCTAAAATACTATAAATATTTAAATCATCACTATTTGCTAAAGTATCTAAATGTCTAGTTTTATTACTAGCTAAATAAGCAAAAAATAAAGCATTATCCTTTGGTCTTTTATATTTATAAGTTTTATTAGCTCTTAAAAAGTATTTTTCTGCTAAGGCATTTTTATTAAACATAAGCGCATTTAAACCTAATGCAAATGCTAAATCTTCTTTAGCGTCTTCTTTATCAAGACTTGCTAATTTTTCTCTTATTTTTGGATATTTATCATCTACTATAGCTGAGTTTAAAAATTTATAAGCATTAGGGTGCTCCATCATACTAGCACGAGTAAGTGGCCCTGGAGAAAAATCATCTAGCTTATATCCATCATAATAAAGCTTCATTAAGGTTTTTCCATCACCTTTTTTAATGCTTTCTGCCACAGGGTTTTTGTTAGCTAATATGCTTAATTGTGAGCTTAGATTTTTATCTTTTTGTTTATAAACATTTGCTAGTTTTATTAGGTTTTCTTTGCTTAACTTTTTTGCAAAATTTATTTCTTTTAGTCTAAATACCTGACATTTTTCATCTGCGTTCATTATAGAATTGATTGAATAATTATAGCAAGAATCAGCAGGTAATGTTTTTGGCTCTTCTTTAATATCTTTGCTTAGTTTTTCATATTCTTTTTTCATAACTCCAGCAAAACGGAAAATATGTGTTTTAAATTCTTTTAAATCTTCTTTTTTTATCTCATTATTTTTTAATAAATTATATAAAAAAAAGTCCTTAGCAAGTGAGTTTGGCTCATTTTTTAATTCTTCATAAGTATATGAAAATAAAGCTTGAGCAATTAATAATATACTAATTAATTTTTTCATAATAATCCTTTTACGATTTTTACTAATTCAAATAATCCGATTTGTAATAAATGTATTCCTACAAAAACAGCAATAGGGGCAAGACTTACCATACCTATATTTAAAAATCTAGGCGGTATTATCATATATACTAAATCAAAGGCAGGTCTTACTAATTTATATACAATATTGTATATTTTATATCCGATAGGGCTTGTAAAAGCTTGTGGAAAAAACGAAAACAAACAATAGGCAATAACTAAATAAGAATAAATATTTAGTCCTCTTATTATTAATACAAGTAGTAAAACTACAATATCAGCAAAGCTCATCTTTTACCTTTAAAAACTCGCTCATACAAGGTTGCATAATCTCATAAATTTGTGCTAATTCAGGGCCGTGAGCTGAACCGCTAAGCAATAATCTTAAGCTCATAAATAATTGTTTGCCTTTTAAATTAGCGTTGTGATTTAGTTTAAATTCTTCGTATTTGCTAGGTATGTTTGATTTTTCTAATTCAGCTTTTAATAATTTCGCACTCTCACTAAAATCTAAATTGTTAGCAAAAACTATATTAAATGGTAGAAAATATCCACTAAGTTTAGCTCTAATTTCATTTAAAGTGCTTGCTTCTTCTAAGTGAAGTTTTGCTAATTTTGCTAATACTTTTACATTGCTAAACTTAGCTAAAAACTCATCTTTAAACAATAATCTAGCTAGAATTTCATCATCTAAAATCTTAATATGCTCTCTATTTATAAATCTTAATTTTGCCATACTAAATCTAGCCGGAGATTTAGAAATATTGCTTATTTCAAACCAAGAAATTGCATCATTCATAGTAAAAATTTCATCAGGGGTTTTATTGCCTAAAGCTAGTAAATAATTAGCTATCGCATCAGGCAAAAAGCCTTCGTTTAAAAGCCATTTTACGCTTGAATGCTCTTGTCTTTTACTCATTTTTTGACCGCTTTCTTCGTCTAAAATGATAGGTAAATGTGCATATTGCATACTTTCATTAAAGCCTAAAGACGCCTTTATATGTTCTTGTTTTGGAGTATTGCTTACATGGTCTTCTCCACGGATAATAAAGCTAACTCCTTCGCACATATCATCCATAGAGCATGCAAAATTATATGTAGGTGTCCCATCAGCTCTTAAAATCACAAAACTATCAACATCATTTGGCTCAAATGATAAAACGCCTTTTATTTCATCTTTGAAAGTGATTGTGTTTTTAGGCTTTTTAAGTCTTATTACGAATGGTTTATTTAAATCTTGTTTTAAATTCTCGCAAGTTCCATCGTATCTATAAGCTCTTTTTTCGTTTTTTGCTAATTCTTTTTTCTCTTCTAATTCAGCTTCGGTGCAATAGCATTTAAAAGCAGAACCATTTTCTAATAATTTTGCTGCTAATTTTTGATGAGTTGCTAGATGAGTGCTTTGCACATAGTATTCGTCCCAATTAATCCCAAATAAATTTAAAATACTCTTAATCTCTTCTTCTTTGCCTTGAATATTTCTAGCTGTGTCTGTGTCTTCTATCCTTAAAATAAACTTTTTATTATATTTTTTCGCACATACATAATTAATAACGGCAGTCCTTAAATTCCCTATATGCATATCGCCTGTAGGTGATGGGGCAAATCTAAACATTTGTAATTCCTTGATATGATTTTTCATAATTCTATTTTAAGAAAGTAAAAAGAGTGCCAATGAAAGAAGTATTAAAAAAAATTTCTTTTTTTAAAGATTTTAGCGAAAATGAGCTTGAAGAATTAGCAAAAATTTGTATTCTTAAAAGCTACGAAAAAGGCGAAATGCTATTTATGGAAGGTGAAAGTAGTAAGTATTTGCACTTATTAATTAAAGGAAATATTAAGGTTTATAAAACCAACCAAAAAGGAGCTGAAATTTTTATGCATAAATTAACTCCGATTTCTTTTGTAGCCGAATTAGCTAATTTTGAAAATATCCCTTTTCCTGCGAGTGCTAGTTTTTTAAATAGTGGGGAAGTGATTAAGATTGATTTTGAAGAGCTTAAAAATAAGTTTTTAACTAAGGTTGATTTTGTTCTAGCTTTATTAAGTGGAATTTCAAAAAAGTTAATTTATTTATCAGAATTCGTTCATAATGAAATGATTTTAAGTGCTGAAGCAAAGTTAGCTAAATTAGTTTGCGAACAAAGCGAAGTATTTAAGAGCATAAAACATATCCAATTAGCTTCATTTATAAATCTAGCTCCAGAGACTTTTTCTAGAATTTTGGCTAAGTTTAAAAATGATGGAATTATTAGTTTTGATGATGATAAAAACTTAATAATTCATGATGAAAAATATTTAAAATCACTTTACGAGAATTAATTATGAGCTTACACCATTTATTATTTGCTATTGCATTTTGCGTTGCTGTTTTTATTGCAAATGCTTATATTTATAGACAATTATTTAGAGTAATTTTCCCTAGATTTAAAGGATTTTTTTTATTAGTTTGCATAGTTTTATTCATATCTAATGTTGTGTTTTTGTTCTCTATGAGAGCTAATTTTTTGCCTGATTTTCTTTATACTACTTTATCAATTCTTTTGGGTTTTTCTTTCTTCTTCTTTTTAATCGCTTTAATTTATGATATTGTTAAATTTATAGCCTTTAAAAGCGTAAAGAATATAGACACAAATAGAAGAAAAACTTTAAAATTGATTTGTGATTTAGGCGTTTTATTTGTTGCATTTGGGTGTTTTTTACAAGGTATATTTAAGGCAATTAAAATTCCACCTATTAAATATGTAGATTTAAATGCTAATTTAGGAATAAAAATCGCAATGATAAGTGATGTGCATTTAGGCAAGAATTTGCACAAAGATTTTTTAGAAAAATTAATCGCAAAAATCAACGAACAAGAAGTTGATTATGTAGTAATTGTTGGGGATTTAATAGATACTAATATAGATGATATTGATTATTTGGATTTATTAAATACCTTTAATAGGCCTTGCTTTTATGTAACGGGCAATCACGAATACTACCACGACGCTACAAAAATCCTAGCAAAATTAAAGCAAACTAATATAAAAGTATTAGAAAATGAAAGCATAGATTTAGGCAAAATAGTGCTTAGTGGCATAAATGATTTAAAGGGTGCAAAATATGGAATGCCAATGGATTTAGCCCCAATTTATAAAAATTTTAATGATACTAAATACAATATTTTATTAGCTCATCAACCTGTTGTAGCTAAGGAATTTGATTTGAGTAGATTTGATTTAGTTTTATCAGGACATACTCACGCAGGGCAGATTTTCCCATTTAGTATTTTTGTTTTAATGCAGCAAGGATTTTTGCACGGACTTTATGAAATCGGTAAAAAAACTAAATTATATGTTAGTAGTGGTGCTGGATTTTGGGGTCCATCTATACGCTTTTTAGCACCTAGTGAAATAGTAATAATTAGACTTTAAGGAATATAATGAGAAAAATAATTTCAAGAATTTTTGGTAAATTAGTAAGCATAAAATATCCAAAATTTATGCAAAATTATATAAACAAAACTTATGTAAAGCATTTTAATATACCTTTAGATGAGTTTAAAGACTATAAAGAATACGATAGTTTATTAGCTCTTTTTACTAGAAGATTAATAAAGCCAAGAGAATTTGAAAGCGGCTTTATAAGTCCTTGTGATGGCACTATTTTAAGTTATGCAAAAAGCTCAAATTTAAAGGCATTTAGTATAAAAGGTAAAGATTATGATATTAAAGAGCTTTTAGGTTTTACTCCTAAAAATGAGCTTGATTTTTTAAATATTTATCTTAGCCCAAGGGATTATCACAATTATCATAGTCCTTGTAATATGCAGGTTTTAAATCTAAAATATTTTTGTGCGGAGCTTTTTAGCGTTAATTTAAAAGCACTTAGTAAGCATGATAATTTGTATTCAAGAAATGAGCGTGTGGTTTTAACTTGCAAAAAAGATAATGGAGATATTTTTTATATGGTTTTTGTAGGGGCTGTAAATGTTGGCAAGATGGAATTTGATTTTGATACAAGCGTGCAAACTAATATGAAAAATGCAAGTGATTATGAGAAAAACTATGATAATGTAAGCTTAAAAAAAGGCGAAATGCTAGGAAGATTTTTGATGGGTTCTACTATTTTAATCTTAGGCGATGATTTAAAACTTGAATGCCAAGTTGGTGCGATTAAATTCGGACAGAGAATAGCAAATGATTAAAAAGACTAATGCAGCAAGGTTTTTAGATACTTTAAAAATAGATTATGAATTATTAAGCTATGAAGTAGATGATGATTTATCAGCAATTAGCGTAGCAAAAAAGACAGGAATTGATATTAAATATATTTACAAAACCATAGTTTGCGAGGGTAAAAATGCCTTGTATGTTGCTTGTATTCAAGGGGATTTAGAAATAGATTTAAAATCTTTTGCAAAGGCGGTAGGAGAAAAATCCTTAAGCCTTTTAAAACTTGATAAATTAAAGGATAAAACAGGATATATTAGGGGCGGTTGTTCGCCTTTTGGTATGAAAAAAGATTATGTTAGATTTATTGACGAAAGAGCTTTAGAGCTTGAGTATTTTGTGCTTAGTGCTGGGCTTCGTGGTCTTCAGCTAAAAATAAATGCAAAATATATTCAAAAGCTTTTTAATATTGCTAGTATAAGCAATTCATCTATCATTTAATTCTCCTTTTTTATACATTGGTTGAAATTTATTAACAATAACATTAAGCATTCTGTATCTTATTTCCTTATCTTCTGGGCAATATTTATGTAAAGCATGTAAATAATTAACAGAACCTTTATATATACTCCTTATAAATAACTTACTTTCGTCTGTAAATAAAATAGCTTTTTTAAAGTATTCATTAATTTTTATTGTGTCTGTAGCATTACAAATATAATCAGGTAAAGGTATATTAGTAACATCTATTTTTGAAGTTCCATCGTAGTAATTGTTTTCACTATAATATTTAAATGCCGAAGTGCTTAAAAGATCTATCATGACATCTAAATATAGTGCGTAATTCAATTTTTTCTCTGCTTGATATGTATAGTATTTATTAAAAGCTATATTTAAAAGCTCATAAATTTCACTTGCTTTATCATAATCTTTTATATAATATTCATAAGCTCTATTTGATGTATAATTTGTATATAGCATAACCAAACCAAGCATATTAGATAGTCTATATTCTGTCATAATATCCACATCATAATAAATATTGCCATAAGGCACTCTTTTTATCATTTCATAGATTTCTTGATAATCATCGTAGCTTAGCTTGTCTAACATACTATAATCTTGTGTTTTATTAGTTAAACCATACATGCGTTTATAATACAAAACCCACCACATAATATCTTCAATACTATCATCTGGCAAGAGCTTTTTACCTTCATCATAATAATTTTTAGCTATATTTAAAAAAGGTCTTACAATAAAGCTATCATATTTAAAAAATATATTTAATGTATTTGCAATATCAATAAATAAATATCCGGTTAAAAATTTTTCACTTGCTTCTGGGTTTTTACTATATTTTTGTGGATTAAATTCTAATAAATATAAACTCATAATTAAAATATATAAAAGTGGAATTATTATAAAAACAATAAATAAAGCTTTGTATAAAATCTTTTTAAAATTAAATTTAAAATTAATTATTTGATTTATATTCATATTTAACCTTGTAAAAATAAGGTTTATTATAGCAAATATATATTTAGGAATTTGATTTAAAAATTTATTTAAGTATTTAATTTTTCTTTTTTTGAACTTCAAATTGACTTAAGTCAAAGTCAAAATTTTTAAACTTTTTTAGAATAGTGAGAAAAAAGGAGAAAAAATGTTTGATTTTAAATCTTGGAAAAAAGTTAGTTTAGCAAATGCTACGGTTGAGTTTTATGAGAATGATGAATATTTAGCGTTTGATAGTAGTCAGTGTATGCCACCTGAACCTATGATAAATGCTAGAGTTGGCTTAAATAATTTAAAGCCTAATCAAAAATTAATTATGCTAAATCATAAAAATCCTTTAGGCTTACTTCCTAGCGTGAAGCCATATTATGATATTCAAACTACACAAAAAGATGGACTTTTTTGGCTAGTATTTACTAAAATTAAAGAGCATAGCAATTTTGATGAAGCTTGTAAAGACCATCCATAAGGGCTAAATTATGTTAAACGCATTCGCACCACCATTTAAAGTGGTGGCTATTTATTTTATATTTGCATTTTGCTATTTATTAGCTTTTATGTTTTTATTTTCTTATTCAAATTATGATTTTGAGAGTTATCAATTTAAAGCGTTTTTACATTGTTTTTTTGCTGGATTTGCTTTAAATATAATAATAGGTAGCCTTTATCAATTAAGCTCGGTAATTTATGAAAAAGCATTCTTTAGTATAAAAGGTGTATTTTTTGTGAGTTTTATTTGCAATATCTCTTTAGCCTTTATTATGTATTCGTTTTTAAATTATGATTTGGAATTACTAAAATATAGCGTATTTGCTATGATTTTAAGTGTTTTTTATTTTATTGTGCTGTTTTTAATATCATTTTTTGATTTTAATAATATTGCTAAAAGTGCTTTATTTTGTGGGGTTGTTTTTTTAGCATTAGGCTTAGTTTGTGCTGGTTTAATTGTGCTTATTTTAAACGGGCTTATATATTTAGACTATGAACTAATTCTTCATCTTCATATATATTTTATGTTAGGTTTTATTTTGTTTATTTGTATAGGTGCTGCTAGTGTATTATTGCCAATGTTTGCACTAACTCATAAGCATAAAAATTATTTATTATGGCTTAGTTTAGTGGCGTATTTTTTAGCATTTTTTCATAAAAGTATAGCGATTTTTTCCCTAGCTTGTTTTGTATTTTGGTGTTTATATATACTTAAAATACGAACAAGAAAGGCTAAAGATTATTGGAATTTAAATATTGTTTTTGCTTGTATTGGCTCGTTTTTAGCGATGAGAGAATTTTATGTTTTAGACTATGCTTTAGCTATTAAATTATTAATTTTTGCAACGATTTTACCTTTTATAATCGCACATATTTATAAGATTTTGCCATTTTTAATATGGTTTCATTTTATTTCAAAATTAATCGGAAAAATAAAAGTCCCTTTATTAGATGATATGGTGATTAAAAAAGCAGCTTTTTTTACTATGCTAATTAATATATGCTTAGTAATTTCTCTTTATTTTAGTTCATCAATTTATTTATATATAGCGTTAAATATAGGTCTTTTAATTAATGTAATCAATTTTTTTACTTATATAAATTACAAAGGAGCAAAGAATGAAAAAGCAAGTAATTAATGCAATTTCAAATGTAATTGACCCTGAAGTGGGTTTTGATATTTTAGCTTTAGGGCTTATTTATGATATACAAATTGATAATTCATATTGTAAAATCACTATGACCTTATCTACTAAGTCTTGTCCTATGCACGATTTACTGATAACTTGGGTAAAAGACTCTGTTTTAAGTGTAGATGGAATAGATAGTGTTGATATTGATTTAGTGTTTGAACCTGCTTGGAGTATAGAAATGGCTAGCGATGAGGTCAAAAATGCTTTAAGTTTTTGATTTACTATGAGAGATTTTCTCATAGTAAATTCTAATTATAGTTTGATTTTTAATAAAGAATTATTAGCCATTTCAGGCACTAAAAGTGTGTTTGTAGAGTTATCATAAAACATATCAGCAGGTCCTTTAAGTGCTTTTAAATCTAGTTTTTCTAATTTATTTTGATTAAGTTTATAAATATAACCATTTAGCTCTTTACCCCAGCTAGATACTAAAATATCATCATTAATTTTAACAATTCCATCAAATTGCTCTAAATTATCACTTAGTTTTTCTATATTTTTACTAGCTAAATCAATTTTTAAAATAGCTCCGCCATCTTTTTCACTAGGATCATACCCTACAACATATAAAGAATTTTTATCAATCAATAAGCCATTAGGACCACCATAATTTTTGTCAATATTCATAAAAGTTTTATAGTTTTTATCTTTTAAATTGATTTCAAAAATCGTATAAGTGCCAGTATCACTTACTAAAAGAGTATTATTATCTAAGCTCTCAATTGCATTTAAAAATACCGAGCCTTTAATTTCTAGCTTAAATACTTCTTTTTTGCTTGTTATATCAAAGCCGTATAAAGTATCAATATCTACAACATAAAGTGTATTGTTAATAATCTTCATACCTTTTGGAGCATTTAAATTCTTTACAAATACATTGATTTTATCATCAGCTTTTGAGATTATATTTATATAACCATCTAAATCCTTGTTTAAAGGCTCAATTTTTTGACCTACATTTGAGACAAATACATAATCTTTATTTGCCACAACACTCTCAGGCGAAGCAAAAGCATTGATTTCTTTAACTTCCATTGCATTCATACTAGCAAGTAATGCTATACTTAAAATATATTTTTTCATCTTTTCTCCTTAAATAATTTTTGAAAAATTATAAGGAAAAAAGAATTTTATTTCTAATAGTTTTAATGTAAAAAATATAAGTTTTTTGATTTTTGAAATTGTTTTGGGGTTTTATTATATCTTTTTTTATAGCGTGAAATAAACCAAGCAGGGGAGTTAAATCCTACTTCTAAACATATTTCTGTAATGTTTTTATTTGAAAATTCTAATAAGAATTTTGCCTTTTCAAATTTTTTATTATCAAGCCATTCTTTAGGGCTAATTCCAAAACTTTGTTTGAAGTTTTTGCTAAAAGTAGTTAAGGACATATTAGATATTTTTGCCATATCATTTACGCTTTGAAAATCTTGCTCACAATATGAAAATATCTGATATAAAGATAGTTTAAAATTAGTAATTATGGTCTTTAAAAATGATAAAAAACTTTGATTATTCTTACTATAAAGTAGGGCTAAAAATAATTCTTCAAATTTTAATTTTAAAATATCTTCATTGGTTTTATAACTAAAACAAGGTAAAAATGATGTAAAAATTGAGCTTAATAATTCATTAGAATTTAGCTTAAAAATATGCTCATTGGTTGTAAAATTGCTATTTAAAAGGGCTTTATATTTATAAATTAGCTCTATTAAAATACTTTCTTTAAAACAAATTATAATTGAATTATAATAGTTATTTTCTACGCAGTCTTTTATCAGATATGAGCCTTTTGTAAAAAACAAAATCTCGTTTTTATTAATTGTAAAATCTTGCTTTTTAGTATGTATCATTTTATATCCATCATTTATAAAAACAAGAGCATAATCATCAAATAATACTTCATAATAATCATCATTTTTTCTAGTTTCATATAAACATAAATTAAGATAGTTAGAACTTATAACATTTTTGCTGATTTTATTTAATTCATTAGGTAAATATATCATTTTTTGCCTTTAGTTTTAAAATTTATATATTTTACAAAAGAAAAATTTAATAAAAATTCTTTCGTATATACAAAATATAAATTTTAATTTACAAAAAGTAACACTTTTTCAAAAAAATTAATTTTATTTAATTTATTTTTCATAATTTTTATCATTTTTTGCATATTCTTTCTTAAATACAAAAAATAAAATTTAATTTTTTTGTATATACAAAATTAAGGAGAAATTATGGGAATTTTAAAAGGAACTTTACCAGCTTTATATACACCATATAAAGATGATGGAAGTATTAACGAAGTTGAGTTTTTAAAGATGTGCGAATGGGGCATTGAAAAAGGACTTAATGGTTTGTTTTGTAATGGTAGTGCGGGAGATTCTCAAGCAATGCCATATGAAATGAAAGTAAAAATGCTAGAGCTTTCAATTAAAGCTACAAATAATAAAGTGCCTGTTATTTGTGGGATAGGAAGTTGTATTTATAAAGAGAGCTTAGACCTTGCAAACGAAGCTTATATAAAAGGAGCTAATGCGCTTTTACTTATGATGCCATATTATTATAAGTTTAATGATGATACGCTTTATACTTATGTAAAAGACTTACAAGCAAAAGTAAAACTCCCACTTTATATTTACAATATTCCACTTTTTGCACCTGCAATGAGCTTAAATCTAATTGAAAAATTAAGCAAATTACCAAATATTGTAGGTATTAAAGATAGTAGCGGAGATGCTTTGTTGCTAAATCATATTTTAGATGTTGTGCCAAGTGATTTTGATGTATTTGTGGGTCGTGAAGAGCATTATTTTGGAGCTTTAATGATGGGTGCAAAAGGTTCAATGACAAGTGCAGGATGTGTTTTCCCTGACGTTATGAGTGCGATTTATAAAGCATATAATGAGAAAAATTATGAAAGAGCAATCAAGCTTCAAAAAGCCTTGCTACCAGCTATTAGATTTGGAATGAGCTTATCATTTCCTATGGGCTTTGCGCTTTTACTGAAAGCTCGTGGTTTTGCTTTTGCAAACAAAAGCATTCACCCACTAAGCGAAGAGACCTTAAAAGCACTTGATGAAAAATTCGAATATGCAAAAGAATTAGTTAAAAATATAGAAAGTGTGTTATGAAAAATAGATTTTTAAAAGTTAGTGAAATTGACAATGTTGCAACTGCAATAAGTGATTTAAATAAAGGCGAAGTTTTTAATGAAGTTACCTTATTAAATGATATTAAAAGCGGACATAAATTCGCTTTAACTGATATTAAAAAAGGTGATTTTATCATTAAATACGGCGAAGTAATAGGAGCAGCAAGTATTGATATAAAAAAAGGCGAGTGGGTTCATACAACCAACACCGAAGGCGTTCGTGGTAGGGGAGATAGCTGTGATAGTTCAAAATTAGAAAATGCTTTAAGATTAAGTCAAGAAAGTGCAAATAAGAAAAATCTAAATGCACAAGATTCAAAACACGAAAAAGTAATTTTGAAAGGCTATAGAAGAGAAGATGGCAAGTTTGGCTTAAGAAATAAGGTCTTAATAATTCCTAGCGTTGTATGTGCTAATAAGGTCGTAGAAAACATTGCTAAAGCGTGTCCTGAAGCTGTATATGTAACTCATCAGCACGGATGTAGTCAGCTTGATTTTGATGCAGAGCAAACAAGAATGCTAATGGCTGGAAATTGTGCAAATCCTAATGTATATGCAGCACTTGTAGTTGGGCTTGGTTGTGAGACTATTAGTTCAAATTCTGTTAAAGAATTAGCAAAAAGTTTAGCTCCTTATAAAGATATAAGAGCAATTAGTATTCAAGAGCTAGGTGGTATTACAAATACAACAAATGAAGGCATAAAAATAGTTAAAGATATGCTTGAAAATGCTAGTAAATGTGAATTAAGTGAAGGTGATTTTAGCGATATTATCTTAGGTACTGAATGCGGCGGAAGTGATGCTTATAGTGGGCTTAGTGCAAATCCATCTTTAGGAAGTTTAAGTGATTATGTAGTAGAGAATGGTGGAGCTGTAATTTTAGCTGAAACAACCGAGCTAATAGGAGCTGAAAATATCTTAGCAAGGCGTGCAATTAATGCTGAAGTTGAGAAAAAGATATATGAAAAAATCTATGGCTTTGAAGAAAATGTAAAAAATAGTGGCTCAGATATTCGTGGTGCAAATCCAAGTCCAGGAAATATAGCAGGTGGGCTAACTACTATTGAAGAAAAAAGCCTTGGTTGTGTTTATAAAGCAGGGACAAGCAAAGTTGTAGATGTGATTGATTATGCAATGCCAGTTACTAAAAAAGGTCTTACATTTATGGATACTCCAGGAAATGATATAGAGCAGCTTAGTGCTATGGTTGCGGGTGGAGCTAATTTAGTTGTATTTACTACAGGTCGTGGAACTCCAACAGGAAGCCCTGTAACTCCAACGATTAAGCTAAGCACAAATAATTTTTGTGCGAAAAATATGGCTGATGTGATTGATTTAAACGCAGGCGAAATCGTAGATGGCAATAAGAGTAAAGAAGATATTAGAGATGAATTAATAGAGCTAATTGTAAAAATTAGTGAAGGCAAATTAACAAAAGCAGAAATCAATAAACAAAATGATTTTAGCGTTTGGCGACTAGCAACAACTTGCTAAATAAAAATTAAAACAAAGGAGAAATTATGGATTTAGGATTAAAAGGAAAAGTTGTAGTTGTTACAGGTGGTGGAAAAGGTATTGGTGGTGGCATTAGTATGTGTTTAGCTAATGAAGGTGCAATTCCTGTTATCGTATCTCGCTCTAAGCTTGATAGTGATTTTGAAAGCAAAATTAAAGCACTTTGCCCAAATTACGGCTTTTATCAATTAGATTTATCAAAATGGCAAGATATTAGTGCAGTTGTAGAGCAAATTGTGGCTAAATATGGCTCAATTTACGCACTTGTTAATAATGCAGGTATGAATGATAATCTTCATATTGAAAGTGCTACAACTGAAGAGCTTATTAAAAGTTATGAGAGCAATTTATTTCATTATTATGAAATGACAAAGTGCTGCCTTCCACATATTAAAAAAGAGCAAGGAAGTATCTTAAATATCTCAAGTAAAACAGGTATCACAGGTCAAGGAAGAACAACAGCATACGCAAGTGCAAAGGGCGCTCAAATAGCTATGACAAGAGAGTGGGCTTGCGCTTTTGCACCTGATAATGTTAGAGTAAATTGTATTTGCCCTGCTGAAGTTTGGACCCCGCTTTATGAAAAATGGATTAAAAACTTCTCTGACCCTGAAAAACAATATCAAGAAATTGCAAAATTTATTCCACTAGGTCATCGCTTTACAACTTGCGAAGAGATAGCTGATACTGCGGTATTTACAATAAGCCCAAGAGCATCTCACACAACAGGGCAGATTTTAACTCCAGATGGTGGTTATATGCATCTTGATCGTGCATTAAACTGGGAAAATTAAGGAGAGAAAATGAATAAAAATGTAAAAATTGCAATTATTTTAGTAACTTCATTGTTTTTCTTATGGGGTGTTAGCTATGGACTTGTTGATGTTATGAATAAAAACTTTCAAAATCATCTAGGCATTACTCAACAAAATAGTGGCTACTTGCAAATGGCTTATTTTGGGGCGTATTTTGTGATGGCACTTCCTGCTGGCTGGATTGCTTCAAGATTTTCTTATAAGGTTGGGATTATTACAGGATTAGCACTTTATGCAATTGGTTGTTTACTAATAATTCCTGCAACTAATATGGCTAGTTTTTCTATGTTTTTATTTGCGTTTTTCGTTCTTGCGTGCGGGCTTGGTGCGCTTGAGACTAATGCAAATCCTTATATGACAAAGCTAGGAGATGAGAAAAACGCTTCATTTAGAATTAATGCAGCTCAAAGCTTTAATGGTTTTGGACAATTTGTTGGACCTATTATTGGCGGAAGTTTATTCTTATCAATCACTCATAGTGGCGAAAATGCAACTGATACAGAAAAAGAACAAGCATTACTTGAAAATATGTTTAATGTGCAAATGGTTTATGTAGGAATTGCTTTAGTAGTGTTTTTAATCTTACTTGCATTTGTGTTTAATAAAATTCCAGAAGGTAGCGAAGTAAGTGAAGAAGTAGAGTATAAAGACAACTCAAAATCAATCGATGTATTTAAACATAGACATTTTAACTTAGGCGTATTAGCTCAATTTTTATATGTTGCAGCTCAAGTTGGAGCGGGGGCGTTTTTTATAAATTACGCAGTAGAACATACAGCAAGTTTAGGAGAAAAAGCTTTAAGCGATGAAAAATCAGCATATTTTTTCTCAGCTGCACTTGTTGCGTTTATGATAGGAAGAATTGTTACAACTCCACTTATGAAAAAATTTAAAGGCGAGAGTATTTTGGGGCTTTATTCATTAATAAATGTTGCATTGTGCTTTTATTTATATATTGCTGATGGAATGATTAGTGTTTATGCTTTAATTTTAGTATTTTTCTTTATGAGTATTAGTTTTCCTACTATTTTTGCCGTTGCTACAAAGGATTTGCCATTAAATCAAGTAAAACTTGGTGGCTCAATCTTAGTAATGAGTATTTGTGGTGGTGCAATAATGCCTACAATTATGGGTTCAATAAATGATAGTTATGGCACAGGTGCGGGATTTTTAGCTTTAGCTCCTTGCTTTTTATATGTAGCATTATATAGCTTTTTATGGACTAAAAAGTCATGAAAATAATTGATACGCATTTTCATATATGGGATAAAAATGATATTAGTTGGGTGCAAAACGCCCCAACTAGATTGCAAAGAGATTTTTCTTTTGATGAATATTTAGATGAGTTTAGCAAAAGTGATTTTTTAGGTGGGGTTTATGTAGAAATAAATGCTAATAATCCTAGCCAAGAGAGTGCAAAAATGCTTAGCTTTAAACATAAAAAATTACTTGCTTTATGCCTTGCTACGATAGGTGGTGCTAGTTTTAGAGAAGTTTTACATACAAAGCCAAGTGGGTATTGCTTAGGCAGTGAGTTTAAAAAGACTATTAATCTAGTAAATGCAAATGATTTAATGTTTGAAGTTTGTATAAACGAAGATGAGCTAAGTAATTTTAGTAAAATTGCAAAGGAATTTAAATCAGGAATTATCTTTAATCATTTTGCAAATATTAAGGATTTTAGTGGCGAAGATAGTTTAAGGCAAATTGCTAAAAAAGAAAATATTTATATGAAATTATCTTGTCAAGATGATTTTATTTTAGGCAAGGATTATTCAAAATTACTTGATATGGCATTTAATATTTTTGGAGAAAGTAGAATTTGTTTTGGCTCAAACTATCCTGTAAGTGAGTTAAAACCAAATGAATGGATTAGAATAATTGAAAATCATTTTAAAAGTGATGATTTAAAAGAAAAGATTTTTTATTTAAATGCAAAAGAAATTTATAAAATAAAGGAGATTTAAAATGCAAAGATTTGGGCAAATTATAAAAGTTATTCCGGAAAAATTAGCTGAATATGAAAGACTTCACGCAAACCCTATGGAAGGTGTAAATGAGATGATAAAGGCTTGCAATATTCGTAATTATTCAATTTATAATTTTGGCGAATATCTATTCGCTTATTTTGAGTATGTAGGGAGTGATTACGAAGCTGATATGGCAAAAATGGCAGCAGATGAGAATACTCGTAAGTGGTGGGCTTGCACAGACCCTTGCCAAATATCACTTGGCTATGCAGGTCAAAAATGGCTTAATATGAAAGAAGTTTATCATTTAGATTAGACTTTTCATATTAAGTTTAAAATAATTCTTATTTAACTAAATTAAATAAGAATTAAAAATATTTATATAAAGAAAAGTTCTTTAGCATTATCTTGTAATATAATTTTAGCTTTATCATTAGTAACTTTTAAAAAATCATCTAAAGCTTTTTGATAATTTATTTTGCTTTCGTAATTTGTATGCGGCCAATCACTCCCATAAACAAAGCGTTTTATATCAAAAATATCGCTTAATTTATCAAATACATCTTTACTAAACGCTAAATCTTCATCTAATCTATAAAAACCACTTACTTTAAAGTTAATATCTAAATTTTTATAATTATTAAACTCATCTAATAATTTAAAAGTATCTTTATTAGGTCTTGCAAGATGATCAATCATAATTTTTACATTATATTTGGCTAAATCATCAATGATAAATAATAATTTATCTAATTCTTTATGTAATTCTATGTGAAGATTAAATTCTTTAATATACTCTAAAGCTTCTTTATAATCATCAAAATTAGGCTTATCTTTTCCTATTAGATTAAGCCTTAATCCACAGACATTTTTTTCTTTTAAATCACTAATATTATTAGGGTCAATTACCACAATTCCCCTTAAATTAGAATGCTCTTTTAAAGCCTGTAATAAATATGAATTATCAAAACCTAAAAAACTAGGCTGAACTAAAACTCCATAAGAAAAATTAAATTCCTTTAAATTAGCCAAATATTGTTCGCAACTTGCATCATAATTTGGCACATATCTAACTACATTAGCCGAACTTATATTTGCTCTAAAAATGTGAGCGTGAGTATCTATATACATAAGCTTTCCTTAAAAAATATTCATAACAATAATTCCAGCAATTAATGCTGCTATAAAACCTATAGGAATTGCTCTTACAAGTAAGCCTTTAAATAAACTATCCTTATGCTCGTTTGCAATCGCTCCTAAAACCAATGAACCTCCAGAGCTAAATGGAGAAATAGCACTAGCTTGTGCTCCAATTACTATGCAAGTAAATAACACAACTTCACTAAAACCACTTGCATTGCTTAATGTAGGCACAAGTGGGAAAAGTGCAGGAGTAACCACTCCTAAAGTGCTAGAAAATAGCGACATAATAGCTGC
This sequence comes from Campylobacter sp. RM12640, assembly GCF_020137595.1. NCBI lineage: Bacteria > Pseudomonadati > Campylobacterota > Epsilonproteobacteria > Campylobacterales > Campylobacteraceae > Campylobacter > Campylobacter sp. RM12640. The sequence goes on along the minus strand of NZ_JACGAU010000003.1, from coordinate 25,010 downwards.
AATTATCATCATCATAATAGGGACAATTATTTTTGGCACATTGCTTTCTACAAAGCCTGATAATTGATTAATCACACCTGCTTTAGTAGCAATGCTAACAAGTATCCCAACTCCGCAAATCATAATCAAAGTCCCCCAAGGAATAAGTGCTATAACTTGCTTTTCATCTCCTAATTTTAAAAGCAATGATATAGCTACAAAAACAATAGCTATTAATCCTATATCTATTTTAGAATTTATAAAAGTTATAGTTTTTTCATTGGGAAATGCTATGTGTAATAAAGGAAATGCTAATACAAAAACCATCATAAGCGCCATTAAAATTAGTGTGGTTTTTTGTTTATCATTAAAAGTAATTTTTTCGCTTAATAATTCTATTTTTATATTAGATTTTTTTGCTTTAAATACAAAAAGACTGATTACAAAAATAGGCAAAATAAAAGTAAATAAAAATATCACAAAAGCATTAGAAAATGCAATATCAGGATTTATACTTGATTTTTCCATAAGAGAGCGAAATATTATTCCACTTTGAGAAGTTGGGAAATTTGCCCCGCCTAAAGCACCATAATTAATAGCCATAGCTCCACCAACTCTATCAAGACCTGTTTTTTCACAGAGTAAAAAAGTAATTGGAGCCATAAAGGCTAAAACACTATAAAATCCAGCACCCATTGCAGCAATTAAAGCCGATACTAAAAATATAGCATAAGGCAAAAAATACGGATAATTTTCAAATTTTTTAATCAAAAATGCAGCTAGTTTTTCTAATGTCCCATTAACACTTGCGAAATTATAAAATAACGAAACCGCAAAAATAACAAAAAATATAGAAACAGGCCAATAAGAAATAATTTCTTTAGGCTTTAAATCCATAAAAAACGCACCAATAATATAGGCAAATATAATTGCAAAAAATCCTATATTTAAACGAGTTTTATAGCCAATTAGAATTGATAAAATAATGGCTAAGATAATAAAACTTGTAAGCATATTAATCCTTTAATTAAAAATCTTTTTTTAAATTCTTTTTTAAATTCCAAATAATTTATGTAAAATAACATTAATTTGATTAACGAAGAAAAAAGGAGAAATAATATGAATAATTATGAATTATTTTATAATGAAGCTAAGAATATGTTTAAAGATAGGATATTTAATGACTATCTTAGATGTTTTGCTTATGGAATTGATGCGTCTTGTTATAAATATGTCCCTAAGATAGTAGTAATAGCAAGAAATGAGAGCGAAATACAAGAAATAATTAGACTAGCAAATAAATATAAAACTCCATTAAACTTTAGAGCAGCAGGAACTAGCTTAAGTGGTCAAAGCTCAACGGATAGTGTTTTAGTAGTAATTAAGTTTGCATTCAAAAAAATCGCTATAAATGATGATGCTAGCGAGATTAGTTTAGGTTGTGGTGTTGTTGGAGTTAATGCTAATTTATCATTAGCTAAATTAAGTAAAAAAATTGGCCCAGACCCTGCTACGATTAATTCAGCTTTAATTGGTGGTATTGTTGCTAACAACTCAAGTGGTATGTGCTGTGGAACTAAGGATAATTCTTATAAAACTTTAAATAGTATTAGAGTGATATTAAATGATGGAACTATTCTAGATACTAAAGATAAAGCAAATGTGGAAGAATTTAAAAGAACTCACGCTAATTTAATTAATGAAATTAGAGCTATTAAAGAAGAGATTAAAAATGATAGCGAATTATATGAATTAATTAAACGCAAATTTAAAATCAAAAACACAACAGGCTATGCTATAAATTCTTTCATTGATTATGATGATGAAATAGATATTTTAGCTCATTTATTTGTAGGTAGCGAAGGGACTTTAGGTTTTGTTAGTGAAGCAAGACTTAAAACTATTGATGATTTACCTTATAAAGCCTGTGCTTTATTATTTTTTAATGATATTAGCGACGCTGCAAATACTATTAGTGAATTTGCAAAATATGATTTTATAAATTCAGCTGAAATTATGGATTATGCTAGTTTAAAAGCTGCTAGTAGTTATGATGAATTAAAAGATTTATTAAGTGATATAAAAGACAATAATACCTGTGTATTAATTCAAACTGAAAGCGATAATGAAGAAGTTTTAAATGCAAATATAGTTAAAATTAAAGAGCTTTCAAGCAAAACTTTTAAATCATATTATTCTAAAGAAAAAAGCGAATATGATTTATGGTGGAAGATTAGAAAAGCACTTTTACCAATAGCAGCTAGTAAAAGACCTGTTGGAGCTACTGTTATTACTGAAGATGTGTGTTTTGAGATAAAAGATTTAGCAAATGGTATTAGTGCTATTCAAGATTTATTTAAAGAATTTAATTTTGAAGGTATTATTTTTGGTCACGCATTAGCTGGAAATATTCACTTTATCATTACTCCTAATTTAAATGATAAAACCGAATTTGAAAATTTTGCAAAATTAGTAGAAAAAATGTCAAGTGTAGTAGCTAGTTTTGGTGGAAGTATCAAAGCAGAGCATGGCACAGGAAGAATGGTTGCACCTTTTGTTGAGATTGAGTGGGGTAAAAAAGCTTATGCTATAAACTGCAAGATAAAAGATATTCTTGATAAAGATAATATATTTAATCCTGATGTAATTATTACAAAAGATAAAGATATTTATAAGAAAAATATCAAAAACCAAAGCCCTGTTGATGAAGCTTTAAATTTATGTATGGAATGTGGATTTTGCGAGAGATTTTGTCCATCAAATGAAATCAGCCTAAGCCCTAGACAAAGAATTGCAGTGCTTAAAGAGATGAAGAGTTTAGAAGAATTAAACGACGAAGATAGCAAGAAAAAATTAAAAGATATGAAAAAGCTTTATAATTTTTATGTAGATACTACCTGTGCTGCTTGTGGGGTTTGTTCTATGGTATGTCCTTTAGGTATTAATTTTGCTGATTTTAGCTTAAAATATAGAAAAGCAAATCAAGGAGCTATTTCAAGAATTATCGGTAATTTTGCTTATAATCACCACGAAACTACTTTAGCTCTAGCAAAAACTTCTTTAAAAATTGCTAATAAATTTGATAATTACAAATTAAATAATTTACTAGCTACATTTAATTTACCACAAAGTAGAAATTACTTGCCTAGAGCAAATGATTATAAGTATTCAACAAATACTCAAGAAGAAAATGTTATATATTTTACAAGTTGTTTAAATAAAGCATTTAAGCCTAATGCAAAAATGAGTGATAAAAGAAGCATTCAAGAAGTATTTGAAAGTCTATGTAAAAAGGCAGGAATTGGAATAATCTACGCTCCAAATGATTTATGCTGCGGAAAGGCTTATGAGAATTATGAAAATATTCAAATTGCTAATGAAGCAAAATTAAATGAGTATTTATCTAATCAAAATTGCAGCGTTGTGATTGATCATTCTGCTTGTTCGGCTAAGGTAGTTAAAAATCATAAAGGTAAAGTTTATGATTTGAGCGAATATTTATACAAAGTAATTGCTCCAAGATTAAAAATCACAAAAGTAAATGAGCCAATAGGCTTATATATTATGTGTGCTGCTAGAAAAATGCATATAGAAGATAGCATAATGAGTTTAGCTAAATTATGTGCTGATGAAATAGTAATTGATAATGATACATACTGCTGTGGATTTGCTGGATATAAAGGCTTTTTAACTCCTAAGCTAAATATAAGTGCTACAAATAATTTTAAGAAATTTTATTCAAGCACTAATGTTAAAAGAGGCTTTAGTTCATCTAGTACTTGCGAAGTAGGACTTAGCGATGCTACTAATATGTCTTGGCAACATATTGCTTATTTATTAGACGAATGCAGTAATTAATCATTGAAAGAATTTGAAAATTAATTTTCAAATTCTTTAAGCTTGTGTTACTAAAAGTAATACAAGCTTTAATATTTTTCTTTTTTTCTATCTTTTTATCAATATATCTAGTATCCTAAAAACATAAGTTAATAAAGGAGTAAAATGAAAACTTATGTTTCTAAATTAGTATTAAAAGATACTATAGGTATTGGTGTTTTAGTTGTTAAAGAAGAGCTCTTTAGTAGAGTAGAATTATTTTTAGAAAAAGATTATCAAAAGAGCATAAAAGAATTAGCAAATATTTATGGTTTTAGTGAAGACGCAATTGATTTAAGAGATAAGATTATTTTTCCATCGGCTATTGATTCTCAAGTACATTCTCGTTCTCAAGCAAATAATGAGGATTTTGAACTAGCAAGCAAACAAGCAAGTGCAGGTGGTATTAGTGTAATGGTAGAAATGCCTTATGATGCAGGATTACTTATATCAAACGCAAATAATTTTAATAAAAAATTAAAAGATGGCTTAGAAAATTCTTATGTTGATTTTGCTCTTTATGCGACCATAAATCCAGAAGATGGTATAAAAAATATTGAAGAATTAATAAAATTAGGTGCTTGTGGCTTTAAATTATCTTTATTTGGAACAGACCCTGTTAGATTTCCTAGAATACCACCATATTTAATGTATGAAGTTATGCTTGAATGTGCAAAATATGATGTAATGGTAGGAGTGCATAATGAAGACCATGAAAGCGTTATTTATCTAACTGAAAAAATAAAACAAGAAAGAACAGACTATAAAGCACATAATTTATCTCGCCCTGAGTGGGTTGAAAATATAGCTGTAAATACTATATATGAATTAGGAGCTAGTGCAAGAGCAAAAGCTCATGTTGTTCATGCTTCTAATAAAAGAGCTTTAGAAATTGCTAATAATTATAAAAAAGATGGCTACAAAGCTAGTGTTGAATGCTGTTTGCATTATTTAATTTGCTCTGAAGAAGATGAGGTTAGAAGATTCAATGGTATTGCTAAAATCAACCCACCAATAAGAGATTTAGCCAACAAAGAAGCTATATGGGAATGTTTAAAAAATGGCTTAGTTGATGTAGTTTCAACAGACCATGTAAGATGGAGTAAAGATAGAAAGAGCAATGAGAATATATTTTTAAATTCTAGTGGAGCTGCAGGTCTTGAAGTGTTATTGCCTTTATTTTTAAGTGAATGTAAAAAAAGAAATGTAGATTTAAGTTTAGCTTCTAAATTACTATCAACTAATCCAGCGAAATTGTTTAAATTGCCAAATAAAGGAGAATTAAAAGCTGGAAATGATGCTGATTTTGTTATTTTAAGTGAAGATACTTATAAGTATTATGCAAAAGATGGTTTTAGTAATCTTGATTATAGTTTGTATGAAGGCTATGAAATGCTTTATAAAATAAATGAACACTATGTTAGGGGTAATAAAGTATTTGATGGTAAAAATGTATATAAATTTAATGCAAAATTTATAAATCCTAACGAGAATTGATATGAAAATACTTGCAGATGATATTAAATTTCATATAAATAATTTAGCAAAAATTACAGAAACAAATCGTCCTTTTACTAGATTGGTATTTACTAATACTTATGAAGAAGGTAGAAAATATATTAAAAATCATTTTTTAAATTTAGGACTTAATGTTATATATGATGATTTTGCCAATATGTTAGCTATTAAAAAGGGCAAAAGTAATGAATGTATTATAATAGGTTCTCATAGCGATACCGTTGCTAGTGGTGGTAGATTTGATGGAGTTTTAGGTGTTGTATCTGCTATGGTAATTGCTACAGCTTTAAAAGATATACAATTAGATAAAACTTTAATTTTTTGTGATTATTTAGGAGAAGAGCCTAATTATTTTGGTTTATCTTGCGTAGGTTCTAGGGGAATGTCTGGTAATTTGAGTAAAGAACAACTTGATATTAAAGTTAATGATACTAAATTATCAGATATGATAATCAAATCAGGTGGTAATAAATCATTTAGAACTTTTAACGAATTAGGAATAGGTAAGCTTATTGAAAGTTATGAATTGCATATTGAACAAGGAAATATGTTAGAGAGTTTAAATACTAAGATTGGTATTGTAAATAAAATTGTAGGTATTTCAAGATTTAATGTGGAATTTAAAGGTTTAAGCAATCACGCAGGAACAACAGCTATGCATTTAAGAAAAGATGCTTTATTAAATTCTTCAAAATTTATCGTATGGTTAAATGATAAAGCTATTGAGTATTCTAAACAAGCTTATACGGTAGCAACAGTTGGGGCGTGTAGTGTAATGCCTAATGCTGCTAATGTTATTTCTAATAGTGTAAAAATAAGTATAGATTTAAGAAGTGAAGATGATTTAATAAGAATAAATTTTATTAAAGAAATTGAAGAAAAGCTAAAAGATTTAGACGCTAATTATAAATTAGTATCAGATTCTAATGCTACTCCTGCTGATGATTTAATTATTAAGAATTTAAAACAAACAGCAGATGAGCTACAAGTAAGTAATATTATTATGCCAAGTGGGGCAGGGCATGATAGTGCTTTTATGGCTAAGATAGCTTCTATGGGTATGATTTTTATACCTAGCAAAAATGGTTTATCTCATCATCCTGATGAAGAAAGCTCATTTGAAGATGCAGCTATTGGCACTCAAATTATTTTAAATAACATATTAAGGAGTGGTTATGAAAAATAGAACAAGAACCGTTATAGCAGCTTCTATGGGTAATGCTTTAGAATGGTATGATTTTTCTTTATTCGCATTTTTTGCAGTATATATTAGTGCTAATTTTTTTCCAAAAGAAGCAGACCCAATTACTAATATGATTAATACTTTTTTATTATTTGGGGTTGGTTTTATAGCAAGACCTATTGGTGCTATATTATGTGGTTATATAGGTGATAAATATGGTAGGAAAAAGTCTTTATTGCTAACTATTTCAACAATGGCTATAGGAATAATTATTATAGTATTAACTCCAAAATTTCAAGATATAGGATATTTAGCTCCTATTATGCTTTTAGTAGCAAGATTATTTCAAGGATTTAGTGCAGGTGGAGAAATCGGTGGAGCAACTAGTTATTTATTAGAAAATGCTGATAAAAAGCAAAGATTATTATATGCTTCATTTTTGCAATCAACCATTGGAATTGCTAATATATTATCTGCATTAGCTGGAGTTATTATTACTACTATATTTACTACTCAAGATATTTATGATGGTGCTTGGAAATATGCTTTTGCTTTCGGGCTTTTGATTATTCCTGTTGGCGTATATATTCGTAATAAATCTAATGAAAGTGCAGTTTTTATTGAGCAACAAAAAGAGAACAAAAACAAAGCACCTTTAAAAGATTTATTAAAAGATTATAAAGGTAGAATTTTTACAGGTATGCTCTTTAGCACATTATGGACTGCTGGAGTTTATAGTTTAATTATTTTTATGCCTACTTTTTATCATAAATTCTTAGGCTATGATATGCAATTAGGCTATACTGCTAGTTTTTTAGGAAATATATTTTTGACATTAGGGTGTTTTTTTGCAGTGTTTATAGCACATAAAATTGGTCTTATAAAATCTCTTATGATTTCTATTGGGCTTTTATCTTTTATTCCATTTTTGGCTTTATATGTTTTATTAGGTAGTAGTAATGCTTTTTTATTATTTGCTATTCATATAATTTTATGTTTATTAATTAGCTTTTTTGTTGGATTAGCACCTGCTATTATGAGTTTATTATTTCCTGCTCATGTAAGAAGTAGTGGTTTGAGTATTTCTTATAATTTAGTTGCAATATTTTTTGCAGGATTTACTCCGGCAATTATTACATATTTAGCAAAATTTAGCTTATTTGCTCCTGCTGCTTGGACTTTATTGTCTTGTATTTTAGCTTTTTGGGGAGTTGTAAGAATGAAAAAATTAGGTCTTGATAATTGGCAAGAGTTTTAATTAAAAAGAATTTGAAAATTAATTTTCAAATTCTTTAATTGTTTTAGACTTGTCTTATTACATCAATTACACTGCCATCGCGATATTCAACGACGGCTACTATTTTTTTATTTGATTTTTCATACTCACAAACTCCGCAAATATCATTTGCAATACTAGCTAAGTCTTTTATATCAAGTATTTTTAGCCTTGAGTTTTTTAAGGTTTTTGCCAAAATTTTATCATTTAGTGCAATTCCGTATTCACAAACAAGTGCATTAATGCTTTCTCCTGGAGTTGTAATTGAGTTTATTTTTTCTTTAACGATAGCTTTTCTAGTCCTAATTAAATTAGTAGTAATTATTGCTAGTTTTGCTCCTGCAGCAGCGTCGCTATGCCCACCACTTCCGCCCATAATATATCCATTTGAACTAGTCATTACATTGGTATTAAAATTAGTATCAACTTCAGTTGCTCCTAAAACAACGCAATCAAGTCTATTTACTATAGGAGAGCTTGTGTGAATGTTTGCATACAAACTTGAGCTAACTTCGTAATGATTAGGATTAGTTTGCAATGATTTTAAAGCTTCTAAATCAAAACCTTGAACATCAAAAATATTATTAAAATACCCTTCATTATATAAACTAACTAAATATGCAGTTATTCCGCCCATAATAAATGAGCCTTTGATATTTTTTTCTTTCATAATTTCTTTTACATAATGAGCACTTGCAAGGCTTATCCCACCAGCTCCTGTTTGAAATGAAAAACCATCTTTTAAAAGCCCACTTTCATCTATTAAATTAGCCGTTGTTTTAGCAATTTTTAGCTGAATTGGGTCTTTTGTAATATCAGTTGTGCCTGATTTAATACCATTTGGATCACCTATCTCATCAACCATTAAAACATAATCAATCTTATCTTGAGTAATACTAGGATTGCTTAATGGATAAGGATATATAGTATCACTTACTGCAACGCTAACTTTAGCAAAATCTGCATCAGGCATAGCATAACCGATTGAGCCAAAGGCATTTTTACCCATTGTTCCATTGATATTCCCTGCATTATCGGTTGCACTTGCTGCAATAAATGCTACATCAATTTCTAAATCCCCTGCATAAATTGCTCTAGCACGACCGCCGTGGGTTCTAAAAATAGCTACTTTTTTAAATTCTCCACGAGAAATAGCATTTGCGACTTTTCCTGTGCAATAGTTTGTATCTATTTGAGTTATTATTCCTTTTTTTGCATATTCTACTAAAAAATCATGAGTTGGAAAAATTGCACTAATTGCTAGTTTTAAATCATTTATGCCTAGCTCTTCACAAGCTTGTAAGATAATTCCTACTACTTTATCCCCATTTCTTAGATGATGATGAAATGATATTGTATCTCCACTTTTTAAGCCTGTTTTTTTGATTAATTCTTTTACATTTGTATAGACTTTATTATCAGTTGGGTTTGATAATTTTATATGCTTTTTAAGTGATTTTTCTTTAGGTTTTAAACTAAATGCTCCGTTAAAAGCAATTACTTCTCCATAATCTTTAATATAATCAATATTCATAGAATTTCCTTTAAAATCTTTTTAGCACGACTAACAATAGGTGCATCAATCATTTTGCCATTTAGTGAAATTACTCCACTTTTTTTAAGTTCGGCTTCTTTTATAGCGTTTAGGACTTGATTAGCCCAGATTATTTCTTTTTCACTAGGTTTAAAGCAATTATGAATAATATCAATATGTCTTGGGCTAATTACTAATTTGCCATCAAATCCTAGATTTTTAATATAAGTTGTATCGGCTATTAATCCATTTTCATCATTTATATTTGTATATGGAGTATCTATTGCATCTATTTTTGCAGCCTTACATACATTTAATAAATAATTTCTAGCAAAATCAATCTCAACTCCACTCTCGCTTCTTTTTGCACCAATTTCGCTCGTATAATCTTCTGCACCAAAGCAAATAGCACTAACGCCATTTAAAAATGCTAATTCTTTAGCATTCAATAAGCCAAGTGGAGTTTCTATTAAAAGTAAAATTTCAATTTTTGGATTTAAATTCTTTGTGTATTTGATAAGTTCTTTAATCTCTTCTACATTTTCAGCTTTTGGGATTAATATGCTATTAATTTTAGTTTTTGATAGTGCTAAAATATCGTTTTTTGCATTCTCTAAATTAATCCTAACTATTTTTTCACATTCATAATTTAGTATAGTTAAGGCATTGCAAACTAGATTTAAGGCACTATCTTTTTGCATAGGACTTACTGCATCTTCTAAGTCAAATATAATAGCATCAGCTCCAAATAATCCTGCGTTTTGAATATTTCCTGCATTATTTCCTGGTATAAATAGCAATGTTCTTCTCATTTTTCTAACCTTTCTAATGCTGTTTTTAGCCTTGCTAAGATACAAAAATCTAAAGCACCTTTATCATTTATCTCTATTAAAACATTTGTATTTTTATGTTCTTTACAATAATTTTGAATTAAGTTCTTAATATGTTTTGCATAAGGATTTTCTTCTTCATTTATAAATACGATTTGAAATTCCTTATGTTTTTGAATATTAATTAAACAATCATTTGATTCAATAGTTCCAACGCTAATCATCTTAAACTCCAAATTGTGCAAATAAAAATGTAGCAGCTATAACCGTGCAAGCCCCACCAATTCTAGTTGAAATCTGTGCAAATGGCATAAGCTCCATTCTATTACAAGAGCCTAGAATTGCAACATCTCCTGTGCCACCAAGTCCTGAATGACAAACCATAACGCAAGAGCATTCAATCTCAAACATATTTAAAAACTTTGCACAAAAATACCCAGTAAGTGCCATAGTAGTAACTACGCTAAAGCAAATTATTATAAAAGCAATATTAATTGCAGCAATTACATCTTTCCAAGGTGTCCAAATAACTCCAACACCTACTAAAAGAGCCCAAGTTAGGTTTTTGCTTACAAATTGATATATGAAATTAGCTCCGTATTCTAGGCTTTTTGGCATTATGTTTAAAACTTTTGTAATAGTAGCCATAATAATCATGATAATTGGAGCAGGAATTGAAATTATCATATTTAATAATTTTCCTATTAAAAAATAGCATACCGCAACGAGCAAACCAGCACCCATTAATTTAATATCAAAAGGCAAGGTATCGTTATTTAAAGAATTGATATTTTCTTCTTTAGTTTTTACTAAAAGCCCGTTTCCACTTAAATGTGGCTTTTTTAGAGCTAGATTTTTTAAATATCCTGCATAAGCAATTGCAAATAAGTTTCCAAGCATTGCAGCAGGTGCTAGAAGTGCTATTATATTTGATGAATTGGCATTGCCTAAAATTTCTGAATAAGCAACACTTAGTGGGATAATTCCCTCTCCAACTCCGCCACTTAAGATAGGAATTGCTATATAAAATACAGCGTGAGCTCCACCAATGCTAGTAACTGAACCTATTAAATATGCCACTATAATAGCTAAAAAAGTTCCTATAAATAAAGGTATAAACATTTTTAAAAACCCTGCAATTAAAATTGCTCGTTTCATACTTAATATACTTCCAACTACTAAAACGCTTATATAAAGATATAAGAAATTAGATTGTTTTATAAAAAATGTTATAGCATCTATTGAGTTTTGATTTAATAAACCATAATAAACCATACAAGATGGAACAAAAATGCTTAATATAGCTGGTCCGCCAATATTTTTTAAAATAGGCACTTTCATACCAATTTCGCCAAGCAGTATTCCTAAAATCATAGTAATAGCAAGTCCGCCTACCATATCTTTAGGAAGTTTTCCAAAATAGCAAGTGAAAAATACAATAAGTGCAAATACACAAAATGCGTATAAATTTACACCACCTATTTGTCTTTCTTTCATAAAAACTCCTTTAAAAATAATTTGAGTTTTCATTTTAAGAAGAATTAAGATTTTGTAAATTTAAGTAATTTAAAAAAGCTTTTAAATAATTAAAATAAGTAAATTAGTTTAATTTATAATATATTTGTGGTCTTCCTTTGGCTTTATATTCTAGTTTTGAAGTAATGTAATTAATTTGTTCTAAATAAGTTAGATATTTTCTAAGAGATATTTTAGAAATATTTGTTAGTTTTTCTAATTCATTGACATTAAACCAAGTATTAAATTCTTTTATTTTATCTTTTATAAGAGCTAAAGAATTTTTATCAATTCCTTTTGGTAATTCATCAATTTGTTTATAAAGAGCTTTATCAATATTTTCTTGATTGATTTTGCTATTTAATAGATTTCTTCTTAACTTATATTGATTTAGTGAGCTTTCAAGCCTATTTTGTTTAAATGGTTTTAGAATATAATCAATTACTCCTAGATTTAAGCTTTTTTGTAAGCTTAAGCTATCATTTCTAGCAGAAATTACAATAATATCAATCTTACTAAACTCACTTTTAATTCTTCTAATAAGCTCAATTCCATCAGTATTTGGCAAGGTTAAATCAAGTAATATCAAATCTATTTCATTACTTAGCAAATAATTTATAGCATCATCTACTCTAGTAAAACAAGCTAGTAATTTAAACTCACTTACTGATAAAAGAATGTTTTTATTAATATCTTGCACCATCAAATCATCTTCAACTATTATTGTCTTAATCATTATTAATCCTTAAAATTACACTAAAAGAGCTTCCATTTTTTAATTTACTAACACTTATTGTTCCATCATAATTAGCAACAATTTTAGCACATAAATAAAGTCCATATCCTCTAAATTCACCCTTAGTAGAATAGCCTTTAGTAAATAAGTTTTCTTTATTTTGAATGCCGCAGCCATTGTCTTTGCATTGAATTTTTAGGTAGTTTTTATTATTTTTTATAAATATTTCTATATTTTTATTTTCTGTATTGCTTAATGCGTCTATTGAATTATTTATTAAATTTGAAAGAATGCTAATAATATCATTTTGTAAATTACTATCATTTAAATTATCTAAAAATGATTTTTTATTAAGATTTATATTGATTTTTAATTCTTTTGCAAAGGCGAATTTGCTTTCGCAAAAAGCTAGGATTACTTTATCATTGATATTGCATAATAATTTATTTAAATTCTCTTTATTTTTTAAAATCAATTCATCACAATAATTTTTTGCTTCATTTATATTATTATTTTCTAATAAGGCATTTATTATGTGAAGTTTGTTTGAGAATTCGTGATGATTTGCTCTTAGGGCTTCGGCGTATTTTTTGACATCTATTAGCTCATTTGCTAATTTTTTAACTTCTTTTATATCTTTAAAAGACGCTACAACTCCTGCTATATTATTATCTATAAAGTATGGAATTCTATTTGTTAAAATTGTGATTTCGTTTAATATTTGCTCTTGATTTAATTCAGCTATTTTTGTATTTAATACTTTTTGCATATTTGAATGTGGGATAATATTGGCATTTTTTCCTATTAAATCATTATCTACTAAGGCTAGTTTAAAAATATCTTTAGCTTTATCATTTATTAAAGTAATGGTGTTTTTATCATCTACTGCAATTATCCCATCATTTAAGGATTGCAAGATAGCGTTTTGTCTTGCAACTAAACTAGCTATTTGTTTTGGTTCATAACCTAATAATATGTTTTTTATATTTTTATTTAGTATTTTTGCTAGTATTAAAATGATTATTATAAAAATAATTATCAAAATAAAATTATATTTATTTTCTTCTAAAATTATTTGATTTAGATAATCTACGAATACTCCAACTATTACAGCACCTATAATTTGATTATCTTTATAAATTGGGCTAAAGCTTCTAATTGAGCGTTTTAAAGAACCTTTTGCTATTGAGATATAATGTCCTTGTCCGTTTAAGACTTGCTTAGCGTCCCCGCCTTCTACTAAAGTGCCTATTAAATCTTTATTAGGGTGGGTTAGTCGCTTTTGATTTTTATCTATTATTACTATGAAATCAAGATTTAATTCTTTACTTAATGTGTTTATATCTTCATTTAAATTAGGATTATTTATATTAATATTTTTTGCTAGAGTTTTTGATATTGCTTCTATTTTATGAGTAATTTCGTTTTCAATTAATTTTTTGCTTTGTATAAAAATAAAAACAGAAGTAATGCTTAAAACTATAAAAGAAATTAAAAAAAATGTTAAAGTAATTTTTGTAAATAATCTCATTTAAAATTCCTAATAGTTTTTTAGATACATTATATTAAAATCATTTAAGGAATTTGAAATTATGCAAAAAGATTTGCTTCAGCTAGTTTTAGAACAAAAAGAAAAGAGATTTAATGCAAGACTTGAATACGAAAATATTTATAAAACTCCTGTAATTTGCTTTAGCCTAAATCTTCCTTATATGTATAAAATATCTAATATTAGTGAAGTTAAAGAATTGTTTTTATTCGGAATTAACGAAGCGCTTAGTTTAGGAAATATCATAAATTATAGTGTTAATTTAGATGAATTATTTTGCTTATTTGCGATTGATGATGAAGCTTTAAATATAAAAAAACTCACTATATCTTTAGAAAATAAATATAATTTTTCAAGATTATTTGATTTTGATGTGTATTTTAATAACGAGACAATTAAGTTAAGAAATGCAGGTAGGAAGTGCTTTTTATGTGATGAATTAGCCATAGTTTGTCAAAGAAATAACACTCATACAAAATCTAGCATATATAAAAAACTTGATGAATTATTTGATGATTTTTATGTGCATATTTGCATAAATAAAAGTATTAAAAATAATTTTAGCAAAGCTGCTTTAAAGGCATTATTGTATGAAGTTAGCTTATCTCCTAAAATTGGCTTGGTTGATAGATTTAGTTCAAATTCTCATAATGATATGAACTTTTATACCTTTTTAGATAGCGTAAGTGAATTAAGAGAATATTTTGATAGCTTTTATACTTTAGCAAAATTATCAAAAAGAAATGATTTTATTAGGCTTAAAAAGATAGGTCAAATAGCAGAAAAATCTATGTTTAATGCCACAAATAATATAAATACTCATAAAGGTGCTTTATTTTTGTTTGCGATTATGATTTTTGCTTGTAGTAAAAGTGAAGATGAATTATCGCTTGAAAATATCTCAAAAATTACAAAAGATCTATGCGTAAATCTATGTCAAAATGAGTTAAACAATAATCTTAATTCAATCGGTGGGATTTGCTTTCAAAGATTTGGGATTAAGGGGATAAGAGATGAGGTTGAGAAAGGATTTATAAATACTTTTAAGGCTTTTAAATTCTATCAAGCTTTTGAGATTAAAAATGATATAAGTTTGTTAAAGACTTTATTTTATATCGTATATTTAATAGATGATACGAGTTTAATAAAAAGATTAAATTATAATTATGATAATTATTTACAAGTAAAAAATACTTGCTTAAAACTTAGTAAATATGATGATAGTAAAATAATAAAAATTATTAATAAATTAAATAATTTATACTCAAGTAAAAGCATTAGTTTTGGTGGAAGTGCTGATGTTTTATCATTAATAATATTTTTAAATTTTATAAAAATAAAATAATTTTTTAATAATTACTTAAAAATTATATAAGATTAAAATTTTTTATAAAAAAAAGTAAAAAATCTATGGAAATATTAAGTTTAATTAATTAAAGTAATACCTTTAATTTATTTTTAAACTTAAGGAACAATGATGAAAAAAACATTAATCACATCTATTATTGCGGCTAGTTGCTTGCACGCAGCTGAATATAATATATTCATAGCCAGCTTTAAAAAAGACGATTATGCTACATTAAACAAAATAAAATCAAATATTGAAAAAGTTGTTAATAGTAGCAAATACGCTAATGAATTGGTGGTAAAAGCAAGAGCTAGTGACCCACAAAGTGTAAACAATAGCACATATCACACCGTAGTTGTTGAAACTGCTGATATGTCTAAATCAAAAGTAACAGAGATTAGAAACTATCTTCGCTCAAATTCTATCTATAAAGACGCTTATTTTACGACTAGAAAACCAAATGAACCTAAATTTTCTAAGGTTGATAGTGAAGTAGATACTAATTTAAACAATGACGAATTAACTAGCGAACCAGCTGTTGTAGATAATAATTCATCTGTTTCAAGTATGTTAGATAGTTTAGATGAAAAAAATGATAATGGTTTAAATATTCCTGCATTTAACAATGTTGAAGACGCTAATTCAATTACTTTAAATAAAATGATTGCTAGTGTTCTTGATACAAACCCAAGTGTAAATACTTATAAACAAGAATATTTAAAATCTTTAAAAGACTTAGATATAGCAAGTGCTGAATATTATCCAATGTTAAATGTATATGCAAATGGTGGATATGTTAATAAAAAGAAAAAAGTTAATGTACAACCTGAACAAAAAGGAACAGGCACAACTCACGATGCTTCAATAGTTTTAACAGAAAACTTATTTAATGGTGGAAAAGATATGAATGGCAAGGCTCAACAAAGCCACATTACAAATTCTACAGCTTATAAAGTAATTCAAAATTCAAATGAAATCGTATATGATAGCACTAAAGCATATTTAGATATGATAAAAACTAAACTATTACTTGAAATAGCACAAAAAAATGTAAAAGCTCACGAAGATATTTATGCTCTAATCAAAGATAGAACAAGTTCAGGTTTTGCAAGAGCTAGTGAAGAAAGACAAGCAGGAAGCCGTTTAGCACTTGCTAAAAATAACTTATTATCAGCAGAAAACGATTTTAAAGATGCTGAATCAAGATTTACAAGATTATTTGGTAAAAATGTAGATATTAATTCTCTTGTAATGCCAGAATTTACTTATGCAATTCCTAGTTCAGTTGAAGGCTTAAATGAAATTAGTAAAAAATGTAATCCAAGTGTGAGAATTCAAGCTGAAAATATCAATGTGCTTGAATATGAAACAAAGGTTAAAAAAGGAAATTATTTACCTAAATTAGACTTAGAATTAAGTGCAAACTATGCAAAAGATAAAATCTTTAGAGATTTACAAGCAGATACTAAAGATACTTCAGCAGGTGCTTATTTAAGATTTTCATACAACCTATTTAATAAAGGTCAAGATAAGCTAAATGTTGAAAAAAGTAAAATCGGAGCATTAGCAAGTCAAATGGATTATAATGCTACTTTAAGAGAATTAGAAGAAAGCAATTCATACGCATTTAATTCATATAAAATTAGTAATGATAAATTAAATTATTTAAATGATTATGTTGAATATGCTAAATCTACACTTTTAACTTATGAAGATGAATTTAAAATTGGTAAAAGAGATTTAATCAATGTATTAGATGCTCAAAGCGAATATTTTTCAGCTGCTAAAGAATTAATTAATACAAAGAGCAATATTTTATTAACCCAATACAAAATGCTTGATAATATGGGTGTAATTTCTGAAGGTTTTGTTAATGGTTATGCAAAACAATACATTAATAAAGCTTGCTCAATCTCTGATATTAAGTAATTGATGTATAGTAGAATTTTTAAAAGAGTGATTTTATTCACTCTTTTTATCGGTATTAGTTTATCTAGTTCTTCATTCATTAAACCACAAACTTATGTTAGAATGGAGAAGACTTACGGACAAGTTAGTGTTAAAAGACTTGAAAAACTAGATAAGTTAATGCAAGATATACAAAATACAAATGATGCAAATAAATTAGTAAAAGTTAATGAATTTTTTAATGACCCAAGTATTATAAAATGGCAAGATGATATGATAACTTGGGGTAAGACTGATTATTGGGCTAATAGATTTGAATCGCTTGGAAAGGGTTTTGGAGATTGCGAAGATTTCGTAATTGCAAAATATCTTACTTTACTTGATTTAGGAGTTAGTGAAGAAAAATTATTTTTTACATACGTATATGCTAATTTAAATGGTAAATGGATTTCTCATATGGTTTTAGCATATTATGAAAAACCTAACGATATTCCTTTTATTTTAGATAGTAATACAAATTCAATTAAAAGAGCAAACAAAAGAGTTGATTTAAAGCCTGTGTTATCGTTTAATGCTAAAGACTTATTTTTAGCACAACAAGCATCAAGCGGTAAATTATCGGCAAAATCTTCAAAATATACAAAAGATTGGTCTAGTTATTTAGAGAATTTAAAAAAGGGTGATTTATGACTTTATTTAAGCAAATTTTATTAGGTGCTATAGTTTTTATATTAATTATAATAGCTATTGTTGGTGTTAAAAACTATCAAACTACAAATGATTTTATAAACGAGCAATTAAGTGCAAATGCAAAGCATACAGCAACTTCGCTAGGATTATCAATTGCTACTTTAGATAATGTTGATAAAGATAGTGTTGAGCTTATGATTAATGCTATTTTTGATAGTGGATATTATCAAGAAATTAAATTCACTGACGCAAATGATGAGATAGTTTATGATAAAAGTAAAGAAAAAGTATTTTATGGAGTTAGTGATTTATTTGTAAAACTTGTAAATATTAGCACTCCTGTTGAGAGTTTTGAGATTAGACAATGGAATAAAATAGGCACTATTTATGTGCAAATTAGCCCTGCATTTGCTTACGAGCAACTTTATACAACCCTTAAAGAATTGTTTATTAATTTAGTGATTATTTTTATAGTTTCTATGATTTTAATTTATTTTTCACTAAAAGCGATTTTAGCACCACTAAATAAGGTTAGAAAACAAGCAGAAGCTATACTTGAACACGAGTTTATAATACAAAATAAACTACCATTTACCCAAGAAGTCAGAAAAATGGTAATGGCGATGAACTCAATGGTAGGTAAGGTTAAAGATATATTTGATAAAGAGAGCGAAACGCTAGATAAATATAATGATTTGCTTTATAAAGATGAAAGAACTAAGCTATTTAATAGAAGATATTTTATAAATAAATTTGAATCAATTAAAAGTAGGGAAGAGTATTCAAATGGATATTGCTTTTTATTAAGCATTAAAGAAACTTATAATCTAAAAAAGATTTTAGGTTTTAATAAATCTATGGAATTTTTAGGAAGATTATCAGATATTTTAAGAGATAATGATAAGGTTTTTGATAGTGAATGTGTATTTTCAATTAATGAAAATGATTTCGCTGTTTTAGGCGAGAATTCTTTAGGTTTTGAAGAAAACTGCGTAAATTATCTAAATAAAATAAAAGATTTATTTAAAGAATTTGGACTTGATGATAGTGAGTTTTTAATAAGCAGTTCTTTAAGTTCTTATGAAGGAAAAAAGCTAAATGAAATTCTTGCTGAACTAGACTTATTGTTAATTAAAAATAAGACTAATTATTCTTTAAACAAATCAAATAATTCTGATAATATTATCTTAGGTAAAGAGCAATTTAGAACATTTATTTATAACGCTATGAATAATAATGATTTTTGTTTTGCTAGCCAAGAAGTTTTAGATACTGATAATAATGTATATCATAAAGAATTATATTTGAGATTAAAATATAAAAATGAATTAAAAAATGCTTCTTATTTTATGCCTATTGTAAATGAGCTTAATTTATCAAAAGAATTAGATATTTATGTATTAAGTAAGGCTTTAAGTGAAGAATTTAAATCAGGAATTTCTGTAAATATTTCAAATGATTTAATAAAAGCAGAAAATTATCAAAAATTAGAAAAAATATTCAAAACTAGAAAAAATGAAAAAGTTTATTTAGAACTTGCTATGAGTAAGGAATTAAATATTAGAAATCTTATTGAGTTTTCAAGATTTGCTAAGACTTATGATATAGCTTTAGGGCTTGACCATTTTACTTTAAACAAAGAAAACTTAAGTATTTTAAATGAATTAAATATTTCTTATATTAAAGTTCAGGCAAGAACATTGCTTGATTTATTAGAAGATGTTAATGCTAGTGGGGCTAAAAATGCTTTAGAAATTATCTTAAATTCAAAAGGAATAAAAATAATTGCAATAGGTATAGAAGATGAAGAAACTTATAACAAAATAAAAGAATTAAATATTAATTTAGTTCAAGGAAATTACACAAGTAAAGTTAAGGAAGAAATATGATAAATACAAAAACAGATGAATTGCTAGATTGTCTAGTTATTCTTACTAAGCTTTATAACAATCCTTATAGTGCCGAAGCACTTACAGCTGGGTTGCCTTATGATAAAAATTTAGGCGGTATAGAGCTATTTTCAAAAAATAATAAAAAATCTCTTTTTAGTAGAGCTGCAAAAAGAGCTGGTTTTGCTAGCACATTAGTGAAAAAAGATTTAAAAGATATTCCTAATTTAGTATTGCCTTGTATTTTAATGCTAAAAGACCAAAAAGCATGTATTTTACAAAGTTTTCAAGATAATGATAAATTAAGTATTATTTTTCCAGGATTTGATGGTGCAGCTACATTGGTTAGTAAAGCAGAAATTGAAGAAGAATATTTAGGCTATGCTTTTTATTTAAAAAGAGAATTTGTTATTAAAAATGAAATAAATAATCTTAAAAATAACCCTAATGAGCATTGGTTTTGGGATACGCTTAAAAAATCAAAATCAATTTATGTAGATGTTTTACTAGCTTCATTTATTATAAACTTATTTGTTTTAGCAGGTCCGCTTTTTACAATGAATGTTTATGATAGGGTTGTGCCTAATAATGCAATTGAGACTTTATGGGTTTTAGCTTTAGGAGTATTTGTTGTTTATACAATTGATATGATTATTAAATTAGTTAGAGCTTATTTTTTAGAAACAGCTTCAAAAAAGAGCGATATTATTATGAGCTCATTAATTTATGAAAGAGTGTTGGATATTAAATTAAGTTCTAGACCTGCTAGTGTTGGTTCTTTTGCGCAAAATCTAAAAGAATTTGATACGCTTAAAAGTTTTTTTGCAAATGCTAGTATTGCTGCTATTGTGGATTTGCCATTTTGTATAATATTTTTAGCAACAATTTATTTTCTAGCAGGGCATTTAGTAGTAGTTCCTGTTATTGTTATGATACTTATTTTAATTTATACATTTAGTATTAGAAAACCTTTACAGACTTCAATAGAAAGCACATATCAAGCAAGTGCATTTAAAAATGGTGTTTTAATTGAGAGTTTAAATACACTTGAGACAATTAAGACTTTAGGTGCAGCATCTTCTTCTCAATGGATATACGAAGAAGCAACAGGAGAAATTGCTAATAAAAGTATAAAAAATAAATTATTATCTAGTTCTATTCCTATGGTTACAGGGTTTTTAGTTCAATTTAACACTATTGCTATTGTTGTATTGGGTGTTTATATGATTAAGGATATGGAGCTTAGTATGGGTGGTCTTGTTGCTAGTGTGATTTTAAGTTCTCGTGCAATATCTCCTATGGGTCAGGTAGCTTCTCTTATATCAAATTACGAGCAGACTAAAACAGCTTATAAGAGCCTTAATGATATTATGAATATGCCAGTAGAGCGTGAAAATGGCAAAAAATTCGTAAGAAGAAATAATTTCTTAGGTGGTATTGAGTTTAAAAATGTTTCATTTGCTTATCCAGAAGCTAAAAAAGAATCTTTAAGTGATGTTAGCTTTAAAATTAATGCTGGAGAAAAAGTTGCAATTATTGGTAAAAATGGTAGTGGAAAAACAACTATAGAAAAATTAATTATGGGACTTTATGAGCCAAGTAAAGGCAGTATTCATGTAGATGGTATTGATATTGAGCAAATTGACCCAGTGGATTTAAGAGAGCATATTGGCTATGTTTCTCAAGATATTATGCTATTTAAAGGCACTTTAAGAGAAAATATAGTTTATAAAGCACCTTATGCAAGTGATGAAGAAATTATAAAAGCTGCAAATATTTCTTGTGTTAGTGAATTTGTAAATTCTCACCCACTTGGATTTGATATGCCTGTTTATGAGCGTGGAGAAGGTATAAGTGGGGGTCAAAGACAAGCTATTGCAATATCAAGAGCGTTTATAACAAATACACCTATTATGCTATTAGATGAGCCAACAAATCAAATAGATACTCAAACAGAAGCAAAAGTTATAAATAATTTAAAAGAAGCTTGCAAAGATAAAACATTAATAGTAATTACTCATAAACAATCACTTCTTAATCTAGTTGATAGAATAATTGTAATTGATAATGCTAAGGTAGTTTTAGATGGAAGTAAAGAAGAAGTTTTAGCAAAGTTAGGAGCTAGTAAATGAAAAACTATACAAAAGATGATTTAGATTTTATGAATAGCTTATCACAAGCTGTATTATCAAAAAGCTCTCAAAAAACAAAAACTATGCTTTATATAATTATTACTTGTGTAATTGGTTTGATTGCTTGGATGAGTGTAGCAGAAATTGATGAGATTACAAGGGGGCAGGGCAAGGTAGTGCCTAGCGGTCAAAACCAAGTAGTTCAAAACCTAGAAGGTGGTATAGTTCAAGAATTATTAGTAAGAGAAGGCGATGTTGTAAAAAAAGGTCAAGTATTACTTAAGATTGATAATAAAAGTTTTGAGAGTTCTTTAGGCGAGAGTGAAGTAAAAATTAGTGAGCTTTTGGCTAAAAAAATTAGGCTTTTTGCTCAAGCAAATAGTAAAGAATTTGATATTAGTATTTTAAGCGAAGATGAAGTAAATAAAATTTTCCCACAGACTTTAAAAAACGAACAAAGTTTATATGAGAGTAATATAGAGCAATTAAAAGAAAAAATTTCTCAAAAAGAAAGCGAAATAAAGGAACTAAAATCAAAAATCAACCATTTAAGCACGAGTTATAATTTAGTATCTAAACAAAATGATTTGACTTATAGTCTTTATAAAAAAGGTAGTGTGAGTGAAGTTGAATATTTACAAATTAGCAGACAATTAAATGATATTAGGGGTGAATTATCTCAAGCAAGATTATCGCTACCTAAATTAGAAGCTACATTAAATGAAATAAGATTAGGTTTTATTAATGATTCTAAAAAAGAACTAAATGAAACAAATGCTGAAATTGCTAGAATTAATAAAAGTCAAATAGGTCTTGATGATAGGGTTGATAGAACCTTAGTAAAAAGCCCTGTAAATGGTATAGTTTCAAAGCTTAATGTTCATACTGTTTCAGGAGTAATCAAGCCAGGTGAAAATATAGCTGAAATAGTTCCACTTGATGATAGATTGATTGCTGAAGTTAAGGTTAAACCTGCTGATGTGGCATTTTTAAGAGAAGGTTTAAGAGCTATTATTAAGGTAAGTGCTTATGATTTTAGTATTTATGGCGGACTTGAAGGACAAGTTATGCAAATTAGTGCCGATACAGAAACCAATGATAAAGGAGAGAGTTTTTATTTAGTAAAAATCGTAACAGAAAAAAATCATCTAGGAACAGATGAGCACCCACTAAATATCAAAGTGGGTATGATAGTAAATGCTGATATTGTTACTGGTAAAAAGACTATATTAGATTATTTATTAAAACCAATATTTAAAACCAAACAAAATGCTTTAAGGGAAAGATAATGCAAATAATTATAAATGTAGAAGATAAAGAGCTAAGAACTTATTTAGAAGAAATATTGAATGATTTTAATGTATATTCAACAAATTATTTAGATGTAATAATAGCTAAATACAAAGATGCTAATGTTATAATTTGCGATAATATTGATAGTATAAAAGAATTATCAAAATATAATTTTAAATGTCTAGCTATATCAAAAAATCCAAATTTTATAGAATCTCAAGCGTTTTTAAATGGCAATGCTAAAGGGTATGCAAACGCAAGAATGCAAAAAATTCACTTTATAGATGCAATTAATTGTATTAGTAATGGCGGTATATGGTTATTGCCTGATATTATTAGTAATATGATAAGTCTTATTAATCAAAGCTATAAACAAGATAATAATGATTTATATGAATTATTAACTGATAGAGAAAAAGTAGTTGCAAATTATATAAAAGATGGATTAAACAACGCACAAATTGCTAATATTTTGCAACTTAGCGAAAGAACTATAAAGGCTATAACTTCAACTATTTATCAAAAAGTAGGGGTTAAGAATAGAATTCAATTCGTAATGGCTTTAAAAAATATTGATAAATAAATATAAAGTCCTATTTTAAATTCTTGTTTAAAATAGGATTAAAATTGTATTCTTTTAGTTAATATTTTTAATTAATAATTATTATTACTTAAGTTTTATTTAACTTTGTTTATTTATACTACGCCTTTTTAAATTATTACAAAAAAGGATTTAAATGAAACTATCACAAAAAATTTCCATATATCTTACCGCAGTTTTAATAATTGCATCAGTAATTTTAACTTCATACGAATTAAATAGAGTTAAAACTATTATTAATTCAAATTACAATGAATTAAATAGAAATGATATAACTTTAAAGAATTTGTATATAAATTCTTATATAGATGTAAAATTAAATAATATTAAAAAAATTGCTAAAAAATTTGAAGAAGCAAAAGATGTAAGCCCAAATTTTATTAAGCAAATAATAGAAGATGATAATAAGATTTTAGATTTTAAAGGTTTATTTGTAGGTTTAACAAATGGCGATGTTTATAAGGCTGAATCTGATTTAACTTTTAGATTAATCCCTAATTTTGATGGTAGAACTAGAGCTTGGTATAAAGAAGCTTTAGAATTAAAACAAGCAAATTTATCTTCAGTATATCAAGATGTTTCAAGTAAAAAATCAGCCACAACTATTTTTGCACCTGTAGTAATTGATAATAAAATAGTAGCTGTTGTTGGTGGTAATATTTTAATTGATGATTTTAGCGATGAGATTACTAGAGCAAATTCTTTAAAAAATTCTAGCACTATAATTTTAGATAAAAATGATGAGATTATTTCAAGTTCTAATAAAGATGATTTAGGTAATCCTGAATGGAAAAAAGAATTTGTAAGTAAATTACAAAATTATTATAAAAATGATAATAGTGGTAATTTTATATTTAATAAAAATGATAAAGAATATATAGCTTATTGTTTAGAAGATAAATTAACAGGATATGATGTTTGCTCAATTATGCCAAAGGCAAATATTGATGATACTATTCACAATAGTATGATGAATTCAATTTATGAGTTTATAATATTTATTATTGTAGTTATAGGAATTTTATACTATTTAATCAAAAAATCTTTAAATCCTATGATTGCTATGCAAAATGGTTTAACTGAATTTTTTGAATTTTTAAATTATGAAAAAAATGATGCTAACAAAATCGCAATCACTTCTAAAGACGAATTT